>NZ_CP014945.1:3029580-3332539 GCF_001606025.1 Psychrobacter alimentarius
ATGAGTAAATTGCTGTGAGAAGGTTACTTTTGCCAAACTCATATCAATGACATTTAATCGGCTGGCATCGAAATCTGATAAGACTCAGCGCCACTCTGTAAAGTAAGTACCGTTTCGCCATTGCATTCTGTTAACTCACCAATCTCAGTCAAATGATAAAAAGTATGACGAGCAATAAGCGCAGTCAAGCCATTCCTAACGGTCATATAAGGTCTTACGGATACTTCGCTTGTTTGCTCTTGCTTGTTGTCAGCTCTGACATTTGCGTTATGAGTCAGAGTAGGATTATACGCTTGTAATGTGATGGGATGCTCATTATCTAAACGTACCACATCCCCTGTCGTGGTCGTAAATTCTAGCCAACTTTCATCGTCTTCCTTGACAATACCCACATCATTAATGAATAACGGTGCATCTTCTACTTGGATACGTAGTTTTTGTACTGGCGTCTTTAAGAAATACTCAGCAATACCGTCATGGTCTTCTTTCCATAAGATAGAAGCAAATAAGCTAACCAATGACTCTCTGGTCACTTTTTCACCTTCATGCCACCACTCCCCATTTGATTTTATCACTAAGTCCATGTCTGCTACATTTTGAGGATGCCAATTTTCTAAAGGTGGTATGGCGCGCCCCTCACGTACCCCTGCCGTATCCTTTATATATTGACTGAGTGCGTCGATATCATTTAAATGGGAGGGCTGATTGTTTATGGTCTCAGTGGTCTTTTTACTATTTGCCATAGTGTTATTTATATTGTCATTCATCACGTATTCCTTTACTAAGTAGTCAAAGTTTGGCAAATCTATTATTACTATAAATTTTAGTTTAGGGTATGATTGGCTTTTATCATTTTAGTACCCGTATTATTTCACGTTTACCTTAACACCGTTACTCATAAATGCGTGTCGTGTTTGTGGGATTTTTCTTTTATAATGAGTAACGGTTTTTTATTGCCCTGATAAAGTAAGTGTCGTATCAATGGCACATTTTACGTTATATATTGATATCCTTAGATGAACTGTTTTTGACAGAAATAAGTCGGTTAATCTTGTCAACACGGTTTTTATTGGGCAGCCATATGTCTGAGTAAAGTTAGCGCCGCAAGTCGATTATTCAAGTGTTAAGCTAATGATGCCCTGAGATGAGCCACTAAAAGTTTAGGAGTAGGTATGCAAGAGCAAGACAATCAAAAGCCAGTCATTGATGGTGACACTGTGAATACTGACACAACAGTAGCGACAGAGACGGCAAATCTAGACAAAGTAGAGCAGACCGAAGAAGCGACGGTTGCTGAGGTCGCTGTAGAAGAACAAACGACCCAACCTGCCGCTATAGACGACGTAGCACCTGTCGTAGCTGAGCCTGAAGTCGAACGTGAATCTATGGAGTTTGACGTTATTATCGTTGGCGGTGGACCAGCCGGTCTTTCTACTGCTATCCGTCTGCGTCAGCTTGCTATTGAAGCGGGTAATGATGAGTTTATGGTTTGTGTGGTTGAAAAAGGCTCTGAGTTTGGTGCCCATACTCTATCGGGCGCAGTTATTGAGCCACGTGCTTTGAACGAATTGATACCAGATTGGAAAGAAAAAGGCGCACCGCTAAACGTGCCCGCAACCGAAGATCGCTTTTACTACCTAAACTCAGCCACGCGCTCTACCAAAGTTCCAGATGCTTTGATTCCAGCGCCAATGCATAATAATGGCAACTATATAGTCTCACTTGGTAATGTGGTTCGCTGGCTGGCAGTACAAGCAGAAGAGCTTGAAGTCATGATGTTCCCAGGTTTCGCCGCTGACGACATTTTATACAACGATGACGGTTCCGTTCGAGGTATTCTAACGGGTGATTTGGGTGTGGCCGCCAATGGCGAAGCCAAGCCAAGTTTTGAGCCAGGTTATGAACTTCTCGCCAAATACACAGTCTTTGCTGAAGGCAGCCGTGGTCATCTAGGCAAGCGCCTGATTAGCCGCTTTGGTCTTGATAAAGACTCAGATCCTCAGCATTACGGTATCGGTTTGAAAGAGCTATGGGAAGTTGCACCAGAAAAACACGAGCAAGGCGTCGTCATGCACGGTCTTGGTTGGCCGTTGACCGAAACAGGTTCTACCGGTGGCTGGTGGTTATACTTTGATGAAAACAATCAAGTCAGCTTTGGACTGGTCGCTGATTTGTCTTACCATAACCCATACATGTCACCGTTTGATGAGCTACAGCGTTTAAAAACCCACCCTGTCATCAAAAATGTCTTAGAAGGTGGTAAACGTATTTCTTATGGCGCCCGTGCCTTGACCAAAGGTGGGCTGAACTCCCTACCAAAATTCACCTTCCCAGGTGGTGTATTGGTAGGTGATGACGCTGGATTCCTAAACCCTGCCAAAATTAAAGGCACACATACCTCTATGAAGTCAGGTATGCTCGCTGCCGAAGCAATCTTTGAAGCCACACAGGCTGGGCGTCAACATGATGAAGTGGTTGCTTATAGCACCATGTATAAAGAGTCATGGCTCTATCAAGACAACTACGAATCACGCAACTTTTCGCCTGCGATGCACCGTATGGGTCAATTCATGGGCGGCGCGTTTATCTTCCTTGAGCACAACATCTTGAAAGGTAAGATGCCATTCACTATACATGACAACCTCCCGGATTATGACCAGCTAGAGCGTGCCAATCACGCCTATAAACCGACTTATTTGAAGCCTGATGGTAAATTGGTGTTTGATAAATTATCGTCCGTTTTCATCTCCAATACCAACCATGCTGAAGATCAGCCGACGCATTTGAAATTGACAGACCCTACAGTTCCTATCTCGATCAATTTGCCTTTGTATGCCGAACCTGCGCGTTTGTATTGCCCAGCGGGTGTGTATGAAGTGGTAAAAGATGCCGAAGGTGCTAAGTTTGTCATTAATGCCCAAAACTGTGTGCATTGCAAAACCTGTGATATTAAAGACCCATCACAGAATATCACTTGGGTAACACCAGAAGGCGGCGGCGGTCCTAATTATCCCAACATGTAGACCAGAGTTGCATTGATTTTAGTTTTGATCACTCAATCATACGCCAATAAAAAACCGCTCTCGAAAGGGCGGTTTTTTTATATCTATCTTTTTACAACAATATATAGTCAATTCAATCTAAGAATAATGCTTATTCTAGGCAGTACTCTTATCTTGAAATGACAATATGAATAGCTTTTATCAATCCGTCCAAGCATCGCGATTGGCTTCATCTCTTAGCTTCACAAAATTATTGGGATCGAATTTTATTTGATCTCCCGTTTTGCCTTCTTTAACTTGACGTTCATAATCACGTAAGACTCTTAGTGCCACTGGAGACAGCATCAAAATAGCAAACAAGTTGACCAATGCCATGAGACCCATCGATAAATCAGCAAAGTTCCATATTGCTGGTAAGCTAGCGACAGCACCCACAAATACCATACCGAGTACCATAAAGCGGAATATCATGATCATGACTTTGGCATTTTTGGCACCAGAGATGAACTCAAGATTCGACTCGCCATAACTATAGTTGGCAATGATAGAGGTAAATGAGAAAAAGAAAATCGCAATGGCGACGAACGTCACACCCAAATCACCAACATATTGCGATAAGGCTAACTGAGTTAATTGAATACCTTCTTGTTCAACGTTTGGATCGACCACACCAGACAATATGATGATTGAAGCCGTTGCTGTACAGATAACAAGAGTATCTAGAAAAACACCCAGCATTTGCATAAACCCCTGCACCGCTGGATGATCAGGATGGCTCTTTGCCGTTGCCGCCGCGTTCGGTGCTGAACCCATACCCGCTTCGTTCGAAAACAAACCACGTTTGATACCATTGATCATGGCCTGAGCGATGCCGTAACCAATCACACCACCTGCTGCTTGCTCAAAGCCAAAGGCTGATTTGACAATCAAGGCAACCGCCGCTGGAAACTGGCTAAAGTTAGTAACAATGATGAATAGCGCCAATAAAATATATAAAATCGCCATCACAGGTACAATCTTACCAGCAATACGAGCAACTGAACGCAGACCACCAAATACCACTGGCGCAACCAATACGACCAATATCAATCCGGTCATCCATGTTGGAACGCCAAAAGCCTCATTAGTCGCTTGAGCAATCGTATTTGACTGTACACCGTTGAATGCCAGACCAAAAGCAACCAACAAACATAGCGAGAAAAATATCGCTAGCCAGCGCATTCCTAGGCCTTTCTCAATGTAATAAGCTGGTCCACCGCGGTACACATTGTCTGTATGAGGCACTTTATAAGCCTGTGCTAGCGTTGACTCTATGAAACTGGTCGACATACCGACGAGAGCCGTCATCCACATCCAAAACACTGCACCTGGACCACCAAGATAGATCGCGATTGCGACCCCTGCTAAGTTACCTGTACCGACGCGCGCGGCTAATGATGTCATTAAAGCTTCAAATGAGCTGATACCACCATCTTTGCGACCTTGGTTCGAAACACGTAATAATTTCCACATATGGCCAAAATGGCGAAACTGAATAAAGCGTGTGGCGATAGTGAAGTAAAGACCAGCGCCAATCAATACGAACATTAATAATCCATACCAAGGGTTGCTAGCAACCAACCATTCATTGTTTCCCCAAATAATACTGACACCATAATTTACGATGCTATTAAACCAACCAGCTATCCCTTCGGTCATACGGACTCCTCATTTATACTTGATACAGCTTATGTGTTTGTCTTGCAGACATTACTTTCAGAATATCTAAACCACAAGTGTGACTACTTAAAAAATTTGGCATAAAAATATCATAAGCATTTTATAGATATTCAGCCGTCTGCGGTATCACATTTACTTATCAGTCTATAATCGCTATTTATAAAATAAATGTTATATGTACTTGATATCCTATAGAATCTATTGAGTAACAATTTAACATTATAAGTTAGACAAATTTAGCAATATTCTAGTAACATTAATATTTAGTCTAAGAGAATTTATACTATTTTTTATAATAGTGGATGATATCTATAAATAATTATTTATAGTTGCTTTTATCAGATATTGATAAACTTATTTTTGAACATTTATCCAGACTAGATGTTACCATAAGTGATTAGAACATTTAGAACTTCAAACGCTTGTCAGGAAGACAAGTTGTGAAAAAGACAGCGGATTGTCCTGCCCCTTCTTTCTTCCTCGATACACTTTGTGCATCTCAAACGTTATTTTTGATCAAAGTGACCAAAACAACATTTAATAACTTAGCTATTATTTTAAAGTAAATGATTTTTAGTCATCGTAGTGCCATTACGTACTGTTAATCTCATTGTTTATAATGCTCATTTTATAAAGTCGCATGTTTCTGTTTTTTATGACAGGTTAAGTGATAAGGAATAGTCACCGCCTCTCTTATGTTGCTCTTCGCATTATTTGTTTTGAAAAATTCAACACAGACTGTCTATTAAGTAACACTACCCTATAGATACTGCCGTTGTCGTCTACAGATGCAAGACCATCATAATTATTAGGATGAGACCAACAATAATATTTTAGGTAAGACAAAAGGAGTTGCTCTATGGAAAACCACAACGATTCATCCGGTTATTGGCGTGCCAATGTCCGTCTCATTTTAGGTTGCCTAGTCATTTGGGCACTATGCTCTTATGGTTTTGGGATCTTATTACGTCCTCTCTTAGCAGGTATTAGAATCGGTGGTACTGATCTGGGCTTTTGGTTTGCTCAGCAAGGCGCGATTATAGTATTTATGGTCTTAATCTTCTTTTACGCCTGGCGTATGAATAAGTTAGATAAACAATATGGCGTAGACGAGGAATAATGCTATGAGTCAATTTGTAATTAATATTATTTTTGTGGGTCTATCCTTCGCTCTATACTTCGGTATTGCAATCTGGGCGCGAGCTGGTTCAACCAGTGAATTTTATGTCGCAGGTGGTGGTGTCCATCCCGTCGTCAACGGTATGGCAACCGCCGCTGACTGGATGAGTGCTGCATCATTTATTTCAATGGCAGGTATTCTTGCCGCTGGTGGCTATGGTGCCTCAACGTATCTAATGGGCTGGACTGGGGGTTATGTACTTCTAGCGATGCTGCTAGCACCATACTTGCGCAAATTTGGTAAATTTACGGTTCCTGATTTTATTGGGGACCGTTTTTACTCTAAGACTGCCGCTATGATTGCAGTCGTGTGTTTGATTATTGCGTCGACTACTTACGTTATTGGTCAGATGACAGGGGCTGGCGTCGCATTCTCACGTTTCTTAGAAGTCGACAATACGACTGGCCTTCTTATTGCTGCTGTGGTTGTTTTCTTTTATGCCGTACTAGGTGGTATGAAAGGTATTACCTACACGCAGGTTGCACAGTATGTCGTTCTAATCATTGCTTATACTATCCCTGCTGTCTTTATCTCACTTGAGCTGACCGGTAACCCAATTCCAGGTCTCGGTTTGTTCTCAAACCATACCGAATCAGGTATACCTTTATTGACTAAGCTTGATCAGGTAGTGACTGACTTAGGATTTACTGCTTATACCGCTGATGTACCAAATAAGTTAAACATGGTGCTATTTACCTTGTCGCTAATGATTGGTACAGCAGGTCTACCACACGTTATTATTCGTTTTTTCACTGTACCTAAAGTATCTGATGCGCGTTGGTCAGCAGGTTGGGCACTAGTATTCATTGCGTTACTTTACTTCACTGCTCCTGCAGTAGGTGCGATGGCTCGTTTGAACCTGATTGATACTATCTATCCACAAGGTGTTGAAGCAGAGTCTATCACCTATGATCAACGTCCAGATTGGATGAAAACATGGGAAGAGACTGGCCTCATTAAGTATAATGATCTCAATAATGATGGCCGTATTCAGATGTACAACGACAGTGGACTTGGTGCCGCTCAGTTGGCGCTAAATACTGCTGAAACTGATGGTGGCGATGTTGCCGCTGCTACTGCTGCTGTCGAACAGGCTCGTACTGCACACGATTTAGAAGTCGATGGTCGCTTTGCAAACGCAGGTTGGGCAGGTAACGAGCTTGACGTAAACAATGACATTCTAGTACTAGCTAACCCAGAAATTGCAAATCTTCCACCATGGGTTATTGGTCTTATTGCAGCAGGTGGCCTAGCAGCAGCACTATCAACTGCCGCAGGTCTACTATTGGCTATCTCATCAGCGATCAGTCATGACTTGATCAAAAGAAACCTCAACCCAAATATTAGTGATAAAGGCGAGTTAAAAGTAGCGCGTATCACTATGGGTATTGCGATTGTAGTAGCAACATGGTTAGGTATCAATCCACCAGGATTTGCCGCACAAGTCGTGGCACTCGCCTTCGGTATTGCGGGAGCTTCACTATTCCCAGTACTGATGATGGGTATTTTCTCTAAACGTATTAACAGCCTTGGCGCTATCGCTGGTATGTTAACGGGTTTGATTAGTATCCTAGTGTATATCTTTTTATTCAAAGGTTGGTTCTTCATCAGTGGTACTGCAAGTTTCCCTGATACAGAAGAGTATTGGCTGTTTGGTATCTCGCCGTTATCATTTGGTGCGGTTGGTGCTATGCTTAACTTCATCGTAGCATTTGTCGTCTCATATGCTACACCAGCACCACCATTACACATTCAAGAACTGGTTGAAAGTGTTCGCTCTCCACGCGGCGCTGGCGGTGCAGTCGACCACTAAGCGCACGACTGAGGATATATTTTGCGTTAATATATATCACTCACAGGCAGTTGCTGCTTGTGAGTGATTTTTTTATCCTCTATTTTTTACAAAAACTCTTAAATTCTGCTCTACTACAGACGCTTAATTAAAAGCGCTTATCGCATTAAGGAAGATTTTATGCTTTACGAGTTTATCGCTACCATAGCTGCTGGATTTGGTTTGGCTGGGATAGCACTTATCATAACTCACCTCAGCAAACTGGCAGGTAAAAGAGCACCAAAATGGCTTATCCCATTATTTGCTGCCATCGGTATATTTGGCTTCCAAATTCAACAAGAGTATAGCTGGTTTGATCAACAGGTTACGCAACTTCCTGAAGGTGTCACTGTCGTTAAAAAAATTGAAGAGAGTACATGGTTTCGCCCATGGACTTACGTTAAGCCGCAAATACTACGTTTTATCGCTGCTGACATTGGCAATGCTACTGTGCAAGTCGATAACCCAGATGTATATTTGGTCAATTTGTATCTGTTCGAGAGACGTAGAGGTGTGCAAAAAGTCTCGCAAGTGATAGATTGTAGCGTCCCCGCTCGGGCAGATTATGTATTGCCTGCAAAAGACAGCACGCTGACTATCGATGAGCATGTTAAGCAGACCACAGCATGGCGAGCGTTGGCGAAAGATGATCCTTTATTTACTAGTGTTTGCATGAGTTAAAACCAACGTTGCGCTACTGCTTAGAAGCAACGTTATCGTGACCCGCATATTTATGACCTGATTCAGTGACATTCATACGATACAGGTTTCATAATGCTAAGCATTTAATAGCGCTGAGAGGTCGCCGAATACGTATGTTTTGAGTTAGCACCTAATAGCAGACCTGCACACAAACCACCAAAATGTGCCGCAAATGAGATGCCTTGTTGCGGCATCAGCCCTTGTTTGATCGTTAACCAGTATCCTGTTCCCATGATAATACAAGCAAGTAAGTAACCCCAGCGTCGGGCAAATACTGCCCCACCGATCATATAACCGAGCATTGCAAAACACAATCCTGACGCTCCAATGTGAATGGACAAGGGTGAGCCAATAACCCAAGTAACCAGTCCCGATGCAACAATCAGCTTGAGTACAGTACGGTAGGCATTTTTTTCAAACAATCCGAACAAAAACAAAATTTGTAATAACGTTAACGTATTACCCAGTAAATGTGAGAAGTTTCCATGCATCGTCCATGATGCAAACACTCCTATCATACTTCCTACATCAAAGGCGCGCGGCACAATCCCAAAGATGTTCCACATACCAAATAGCAATACATCATTTAAAAAAAACATGCCCCACATTGGTATGAGTACAAACGCATATAAGCCAATGACCTGCTTGATACGTACCATGATCAAGTTGAGCAATTGCTGCCACTTCATAGACGACTTTATCCTTTTGATTGAGTTTTTAGATAATTAATGACGCACAGCAAAAAGTGGACGCTCTACCGGTTTAAAAGCCAACAATGCCGCATCTTGCTTAGAGGTTAAATAACTGTCCCCATGTAGCAATGAGGTCGAATGATAAGGAACGAGCGCCGTTGGAATGAAGTCACGTGCCGCATCGATGTGCTGGATCGAATCATCAAAAAAGATATGCGGCGCAAACGTTCTAAGCACGGCTGTTTTTTCTAAACCGCCCAAGAAAAATGCCATGTCCACATTGACGCCCCACTCTCGCAGCGTTTTAATCGCTCGCAAGTCAGCAGGCGCATTACGAGCGGTGACCAAAGCAATTTTGATTGGAGAATATTGAAGCCCAGCTGGTAGACGCTCTTGTAAGTTTGATAATTTAATCAGCAATTCAGCATAAGGTCCTTTTTCAATTGGCAAATCACGCATTTGTGTTTCGCGATCATGAAAAGCTCGCAGACCTTTTTGTTTATATAGCAGCTCCCCCGAATCATCAAAAAGCACTGCGTCGCCATCAAATGCAATGCGTAGCTGATTGGTGTCCAACTCATAAGTATTGACAGGGGTCGCATCCAAGATTGCGCAAGCACAGATATTGGCATCTGCAACTTGCTGTGCATCATCACGGTTTGTGGTCAAAAACAAGTCGACATTGAAATCTTTGATATAGGGAGCAATTGGACTACCCGAAATAAAAGCAGATCGTGAAATATTCAGTCCATGCGCCAAAATGGCATTGAGTACTTGGATGCCTGTGTCTGGACTACTTTTTGAGACGATAACGACTTCGACTAACGGCGCTTCTATTTCTGAATCCTGTCCATTCTTATCTGCACAATATTCGTTCAAATTTAATAAAGCTTTGATCAATGGGTAACCGGCGCCAATATTTAAAGGCTCATTCTCACGTTCAGTCATATAATCGCGAAATTCTTTGATAGCGCTTGCTGGTTTTTGCTCCAATAATTGTACTAAATGGTTTTCAGATTCTGTTAAATCAAAAAGTGCGGTTGCAGAAATTGCGACTATTAGCGTGTTACTAAAATCGACTGCCATGACTGTCTCTACTTATCATATAAAAGGGTGGATACGAAAATACCAATCAGTTTACTACATCCATCAGATTTTAGAATGATAAGAAAAGTTATCGTCCTGCCATACACTGTAATCAAAAACCACCTTGGTAACCAAACACTGTCTCAAACAATTTTTGCTATTTATAGTTATTTTAGATGTCGTGTAGGGCATCTTTTAATTGCTCATCGCTATATCAACTCAGTTTACCAACTTTTTGATTTGCCATAAAAAAGCCACATCGTTATGACAACAATATGGCTTAAAAAATAGAACGACTTATTAAACTGTGGATTTTTAGCTTATATGTTTATTACTACGAATAAGACTTACGTCAATAACACCAAAGAGATGGCTGGAAAAGCGACCAAAATGCCCAATCGAATCACATCTGAGACAATAAAAGGTGCAACTCCTCGAAACATGTCACTAAGCTTAATGTGCGGTGCCATCGCTTTAATGACAAAAATATTCATCCCCATAGGCGGTGTAATCAAACCCAGTTCTACCGTCAATACAGCAATAATACCAAACCAAACAGGATCAAACCCTAGTGCCACAATGATGGGATAAACCACTGGAATCGTAATAACCAACATGGCTAAAGCGTCCATAAATAGCCCCAGTAAAAAGTACATGACTAGAATACAAATCAGTACAATCATCGGGCTGACCGATAGAGTCCCAATCCAAGTGGCCATTGTATAAGACAGACGTGATACCGAAATAAAGTAACCCAATGCCTCTGCACCAAGTAGCATAAAAAAGACCACTGCTGATAGTGCAAGCGTTTCAATGAGTGACTGTTTCAGGCCTTTTAAGCGCATACCTTTGGCAAAAGCATAGGCCCATGATACAAAAGCGCCAACTGCTGCGCCCTCTGTTGGAGTGAATAGCCCAAAGAAAATACCAGCGATAATAATGATAAAAATAAAGCTGAACGGTATTAAACCAGTCAATGATAGTAGCTTTGCTTTCCAAGACGTTGGTTCACCGCGACGTGCGAGATGCGGTTTCCAGCGTACCATAATCATAACAGTGATAGAGTACATCACCATACCTAAGATGCCAGGCAAAAAACCTGCGATAAACATATCACCGACAGATTGCTGAGTTAAAATAGCATAGACCAGTAATGCAATACTGGGAGGAATCATAATCCCTAACGTACCGCCAGCCGCCAAAACGCCACAGGCAAAACCTGGCTGATAGCCATACTTTTCCATTTGAGGTAGCGCGACCTTTGTCATTGTAGATGCAGTCGCCAAAGAAGAGCCTGAAATAGAAGCAAAAATACCAGATGAGCCAATACCTGCAATACCAAGGCTACCTCTTACCCCGCCAAATATAGTTCTAGTAGCGTCAAACAATTTGCCAGCCATACCTGAATGAGTCGCAAATACACCCATTAGAATAAATAAAGGAATGGCACTAAAATCATACTTTGCCAAAACATCTACTGGAATGTCTTTGAGCATTTGCAGTGCCCCACTTGGCGCAGTCACAGCACCAAAACCGACCAGTCCCACGCCCAACATGGCCAATGCCACTGGCACTCGCAGCACCACCAATACAATCATGACCAGCAGGCCAATGGCACCAATAATTTCTGGACTCATGCGCCTGTCTCCTCGGCGTCAAAGAACTCGCCCGTTTTAAAGATATTGATGGATTCGATCAGCGAGCGAATGGCAAGCAAAAGGCTCAGAAAGGCACTAAACATATAAATGGGCATCATTGAAACTCTAAGATCTTGAGTGACCTTGCCATACTCTATAGCATCAATTGCACTTTCATAGAGCCCCCACGAGAAAACGATCCCAATAACGAAAAAGCCCAACATAAAGACGCCCATCATGTAACCTTTAATAGTCTGAGGCATCTTTTGGGTGAATACATCGACGATAATTTGTGATCGCTCTACAAAGGCGGCAAAAGCGGCAAGTAAAGCAAATAACATAAAGTAAGAGACAATCTCTACACTGCCCTTTACCGTAAACCCAAACTCGCCACCCGTGAGCTTAAAAATATAACGAGCCGTCACATCTAGCATGGTCGCTAACACGATGATGATAAGACTGATACCGCCAAAAAACTGGCATAGCCTAGAGATGAAGGTACTGATTTTAATTAAAAAGATCATGTAATACCTCCAGTAGGCTATACCTTACAGGCTGCGCTAGCAGCTTTGGCTTTTTCATAGACACTATCAGCATCCAGACCTAATGCTTTGACATCACTCAAATATTTTTTAGTACCCTTTTCAAGCGGACCTTTCCAATTTGGATCATTGAGTGGGTCAGGAATCTCGATAATTTCGTCACCTTTATCTTTAGCTGCTTGTATGGCCATCTGATCATGCTTATCAAATACCTCACCCACTTTATTAGCAAGGGCCATACCTGAATTTTTATCCAAAACTTGTTTCAAATCATCAGGCAGACTGTCGTACTTGTCTTTATTCATCGTCACCATGAGTGCCGAGCTATAAAAAGGAATATTGGTATGGTACTTAGTAATTTCGTCAATTTTAAAAGCCGTTACGGCTTCCCATGGGAAACTGAGACCATCAACAACACCGCGCTGTAAAGAGGTGTACATGTCATTTGCAGGTAGACCAACAGGTGATGCGCCCGCACTTTCGATAATGTCACCAGCGACTGCCGAAGGACGACGAATGCGCATACCTTTCATATCCGCAGGTGTACGAATCAGTTTGTCAGTAGTATGCAGAGAGCCTGGTCCAGCGCCATACATAAATAGCATATGCGTGTCTTTGTATTCACTGGCAAGCGTTCCGTCTTCATAAAGCGTCTGTAGCATACAACCCATCTGAGTGGCTGAATTTGATAAACCTGGAAGCTCAGTAATCTGAGTCAGCGGAAAGCGACCACTAGTATAACCATGGGCTTGTGAACCGATATCAATGGTACCTTTAGCAGCCGACTCATAAGTGACGTCAGCTTTCGCAAGACCTGCTGATGGGTATAACTCTACTTTTAAGCGACCATTAGAATCTGTTTCTATTTGCTTAGCCCAAGGTTCAAAAACTTCTGTACTAATGGAAGAAGTTGCTGGCCAAAAATGAGAGAAGCGTAAGACGGTCGTATCTTGAGAGGTTGCAGATGATCCATCAGTTGTGTCAGCTGACTGGTTAGAACAGCCAAAAAGGCTGATAGCGGCTAAAGCACCAATCGAAAAAAGAGGAGCTAACTTCATTATCAATTCCTTTTGATAATTGTAGGGGTAGGAACAACACGTGAATTTAATACTTTGATTCGATAGAAATTACTTTATTTAATCAGTTAACACCTCCGTGTTATTAACTTAAATAAAAAGACTGTTTAAAATTATCAGTTAAAACGATATAAGTCAAATCATTTTAATACGGCTATATAACACTATATTTCTTAGCGAAAAGATAATGGTCACAAAACCCAATATCTACTATTTCAGATACAATGATGGTTTTAAAATATTTATGATTTGAATGAAAAGAAGATATGGCCGAATTGAGATTATGAGCTGGTAAGAGTTAGGGCAAGCCTGTATTAAACAGCAGGCAAAGAAAAGCCCCTTGATACGTTAGTATCAAGGGGCTAGTCAGAATAGAGAGCTGACGATGACCTGAGCGCCGTTAAGGCAAAGCACTGCTTTGCTAGGCAGCGCAAGAGCAAGAGCAAATCCTTTAAATAGGATTTGCTACGTAGGTCGTTAGGAATAAAAGATAGACACAAAGAAAATCCCCCGCCTAGATAACTAGTCGGGGGATATTTCAGAATAGAGAGCTGACGATGACCTACTCTCACATGGGCGAACCACACTACCATTGGCGCTACGATGTTTCACTTCTGAGTTCGAGAAGGGATCAGGTGGTTCCATCGTGCTATTGTCGTCAGCAAAGGGGGTTAGATATGAGTCTGTTGTGTGACTTTGATAAGTACCACATAACCTAACTGAATCAAGGTTAACGGTGATATCGAAATATACTTTCTTATTCTAAAGCTTTCGCTTTGCAAGATAGATTAATTAGACTTGATACAAACCACTTGGGTGTTGTATGGTCAAGCCAAACGAGCAATTAGTACAGGTTAGCTACACGCATCGCTGCGCTTCCACACCCTGCCTATCAACGTCCTAGTCTTGAACGGCTCTTTAGGGAAATCTAATCTTGAGGTGGGCTTCCCGCTTAGATGCTTTCAGCGGTTATCCCATCCGAACGTAGCTACCGGGCAATGCCACTGGCGTGACAACCCGAACACCAGAGGTTCGTCCACTCTGGTCCTCTCGTACTAGGAGCAGATCCTCTCAAATTTCCAACGCCCACGGTAGATAGGGACCGAACTGTCTCACGACGTTCTAAACCCAGCTCGCGTACCTCTTTAAATGGCGAACAGCCATACCCTTAGGACCTGCTTCAGCCCTAGGATGAGATGAGCCGACATCGAGGTGCCAAACACCGCCGTCGATATGAACTCTTGGGCGGTATCAGCCTGTTATCCCCAGAGTACCTTTTATCCGTTGAGCGATGGCCCTTCCATACAGAACCACCGGATCACTAAGACCTACTTTCGTACCTGCTCGACTTGTGGGTCTCGCAGTTAAGCGCGCTTTTGCCTTTATACTCTACGACCGATTTCCGACCGGTCTGAGCGCACCTTCGTACTCCTCCGTTACTCTTTAGGAGGAGACCGCCCCAGTCAAACTACCCACCATACATTGTCCTCGGTATTGTTATACCTGAGTTAGAACCCCAACATGACCAGGGTGGTATTTCAAGATTGGCTCCACCAAGACTAGCGTCTCGGCTTCAAAGCCTCCCACCTATCCTGCACAAGTCAGGTCAAAGTTCAATGTAAAGCTGTAGTAAAGGTTCACGGGGTCTTTCCGTCTAGCCGCGGGTACACAGCATCTTCACTGCGATTTCGATTTCACTGAGTCTCTGCTGGAGACAGCGCTGCCATCATTATGTCATTCGTGCAGGTCGGAACTTACCCGACAAGGAATTTCGCTACCTTAGGACCGTTATAGTTACGGCCGCCGTTTACTGGGGCTTCGATCAAGAGCTTCGCTTACGCTAACCCCATCAATTAACCTTCCAGCACCGGGCAGACATCACACCCTATACGTCCACTTTCGTGTTTGCAGAGTGCTGTGTTTTTAATAAACAGTTGCAGCAGCCTGGTATCTGCGACTGCCAATAGCTTACGGAGCAAGTCCTTCACCATCAGCAGCGTACCTTCTCCCGAAGTTACGGTACCATTTTGCCTAGTTCCTTCAGCAGAGTTCTCTCAAGCGCCTTGGTATTCTCTACCTGATCACCTGTGTCGGTTTAGGGTACGATTCGTTTATGACTATCGCTTAGAAGCTTTTCCTGGAAGCATGGTATTTGCCACTTCGCTGTACAAGTACAGCTTGCTATCAGATCTCGGTATAAAATAGCCCGGATTTACCTAAGCTATAAACCTACATCCTTCCACCTGGACAACCATCGCCAGGCTGGCATAACCTTCTCCGTCCCTCCATCGCATCATAAACAAGTATCGGAATATTAACCGATTTCCCATCGACTACGCCTTTCGGCCTCGCCTTAGGGGTCGACTCACCCAGCCCCGATTAACGTTGGACTGGAACCCTTGATCTTCCGGCGTGCGAGCTTTTCACTCGCATTATCGTTACTCACGTCAGCATTCGCTCTTGTGATACCTCCAGCATGCTTTACAACACACCTTCACAGGCTTACACAACGCTCCCCTACCACTTGAAAACAAATTCAAATCCGCAGCTTCGGCTCCTAGTTTGAGCCCCGTTACATCTTCCGCGCGGGCCGACTCGACTAGTGAGCTATTACGCTTTCTTTAAAGGATGGCTGCTTCTAAGCCAACCTCCTAGCTGTCTATGCCTTCCCACCTCGTTTCCCACTTAACTAGGAATTTGGGGCCTTAGCTGGCGGTCTGGGTTGTTTCCCTCTCCACAATGGACGTTAGCACCCACTGTGTGTCTCCCGGATATCACTCATCGGTATTCGGAGTTTGCATCGGTTTGGTAAGTCGGTATGACCCCCTAGCCGAAACAGTGCTCTACCCCCAATGGTGTTCGTCCGAGGCGCTACCTAAATAGCTTTCGGGGAGAACCAGCTATCACCGAGTTTGATTAGCCTTTCACCCCTATCCACAAGTCATCCCCTGGCTTTTCAACGACAGTGGGTTCGGTCCTCCGGTGCCTGTTACGGCACTTTCAACCTGCTCATGGATAGATCACTCGGTTTCGGGTCTATACCCTGCAACTAGACGCCCTATTAAGACTCGGTTTCCCTACGGCTCCCCTAAACGGTTAACCTTGCTACAGAATATAAGTCGCTGACCCATTATACAAAAGGTACGCGGTCACCCAACAAGTGGGCTCCCACTGCTTGTACGCACACGGTTTCAGGTTCTATTTCACTCCCCTCACAGGGGTTCTTTTCGCCTTTCCCTCACGGTACTGGTTCACTATCGGTCAGTCAGGAGTATTTAGCCTTGGAGGATGGTCCCCCCATCTTCAAACAGGATTTCTCGTGCCCCGCTCTACTTAATATGTTAATGCTAATGTTTCGAATACAGGACTATCACCTACTACGGTCAGCTTTCCCACGCTGTTCTTCTACATTAGTACTAATCGGCTTCTCCCCGTTCGCTCGCCGCTACTAGGGGAATCTCAATTGATGTCTATTCCTAAGGGTACTGAGATGTTTCACTTCCCCTCGTTCGCTTCCTAATAAATTAGGATACCTAGCTTATGCTAGGTGGGTTTCCCCATTCAGAAATCTCCGGATCACAGGATATTGCCGCCTCCCCGAAGCTTATCGCAGGCTGTCACGTCTTTCATCGCCTCTGACTGCCAAGGCATCCACCATGTGCGCTTCATTACTTGACCATACAACCCCAAGTAGTCTTTCGACTAAGTAGTGTCATACACTCTAATTAATGATAACGATATCACCTATGTTTACGCTTGATTCAGTTCTCTTATTTCTTTTTAGCAATCAACCCCTGGGATAACAACTGATGTCGTTAAAGAGCTGATTACTAAGGTTAAGATGTGCGCGTGAACACGCTCATCCTAACCCAGACTCATATCTATGTTTTTAAATAGTCTCTATGCTCTCGTCGAGTCATAGATTTCCGTATAAAACAGAAAGAAGTAATCTTATTAAAATCACTTGTTTCTATTTGATACCTATTTTATTTATTCGCATCCTAAGCTTAACTAAAGTAGTGGTGGAGCCAAACGGAGTCGAACCGTTGACCTCCTGCGTGCAAGGCAGGCGCTCTACCAACTGAGCTATGGCCCCATATAAATGGTGGGTCTAAGTGGACTTGAACCACTGACCCCCGCGTTATCAACACGGTGCTCTAACCAGCTGAGCTACAGACCCAATACGTCCTAAAACGTAAGCTTAAACTAAAGAACAACTTGTTGTGAATTCTTGCTGACCGAATGCTGTCTATAAGGAGGTGATCCAGCCGCAGGTTCCCCTACGGCTACCTTGTTACGACTTCACCCCAGTCATCAACCACACCGTGGTGATCGCCTTCCTTACGGTTAGGCTAACCACTTCTGGTGCAATCAACTCCCATGGTGTGACGGGCGGTGTGTACAAGGCCCGGGAACGTATTCACCGCGGCATTCTGATCCGCGATTACTAGCGATTCCTACTTCATGGAGTCGAGTTGCAGACTCCAATCTGGACTACGATAGGCTTTTTGAGATTCGCATCACATCGCTGTGTAGCTGCCCTCTGTACCTACCATTGTAGCACGTGTGTAGCCCTGGTCGTAAGGGCCATGATGACTTGACGTCGTCCCCGCCTTCCTCCAGTTTGTCACTGGCAGTATCCTTAGAGTTCCCGGCTTAACCCGCTGGTAACTAAGGACAAGGGTTGCGCTCGTTGCGGGACTTAACCCAACATCTCACGACACGAGCTGACGACAGCCATGCAGCACCTGTATTCTAATTCCCGAAGGCACTCCCGCATCTCTGCAGGATTCTAGATATGTCAAGACCAGGTAAGGTTCTTCGCGTTGCATCGAATTAAACCACATGCTCCACCGCTTGTGCGGGCCCCCGTCAATTCATTTGAGTTTTAACCTTGCGGCCGTACTCCCCAGGCGGTCTACTTATTGCGTTAGCTGCGTCACTAAGTCCTCAAGGGACCCAACGACTAGTAGACATCGTTTACGGCGTGGACTACCAGGGTATCTAATCCTGTTTGCTACCCACGCTTTCGAGCCTCAGTGTCAGTATGATGCCAGAAGGCTGCCTTCGCCATCGGTATTCCTCCAGATCTCTACGCATTTCACCGCTACACCTGGAATTCTACCTTCCTCTCACCTACTCTAGCCTGACAGTATCAGATGCAGTTCCCAGGTTAAGCCCGGGGATTTCACATCTGACTTATCAAGCCACCTACGCTCGCTTTACGCCCAGTAATTCCGATTAACGCTTGCACCCTCTGTATTACCGCGGCTGCTGGCACAGAGTTAGCCGGTGCTTATTCTGCAGCTAATGTCATCGTCTCCGGGTATTAACCGAAGAGTCTTCTTCACTGCTTAAAGTGCTTTACAACCAAAAGGCCTTCTTCACACACGCGGCATGGCTGGATCAGGGTTTCCCCCATTGTCCAATATTCCCCACTGCTGCCTCCCGTAGGAGTCCGGGCCGTGTCTCAGTCCCGGTGTGGCTGATCATCCTCTCAGACCAGCTACAGATCGTCGCCATGGTAGGCCTTTACCCCACCATCTAGCTAATCCGACTTAGGCTCATCTAATAGCGAGAGCAACAAGTTGCCCCCTTTCTCCCGTAGGTCGTATGCGGTATTAATTCGAGTTTCCCCGAGCTATCCCCCACTACTAGGTAGATTCCTAAGTATTACTCACCCGTCCGCCGCTCGTCATCTTCTAGCAAGCTAGAAATGTTACCGCTCGACTTGCATGTGTTAAGCCTGCCGCCAGCGTTCAATCTGAGCCATGATCAAACTCTTCAGTTTAATCTTGCTATGAAGCTCTTTAAAGAAGCTTCTAAACTTGGCTCATCTAATCTGGCAAAATCGCTAAAAATTATGTTCGTAATGAATTAACTTTGAGTTTTTCTGCTGTCTTAAATGATAATTTTTATAGTTAATAATCTTCCCGAAAAGAAAAGATAGTCAACTTTATTTTTTAGCATCCTGAATCAGCAAAAATCCACACAAGTTGTTCTTTAGTTATGCTTTTAAATAGTCTCAATCACTGTCGTCCAGTCATCGATATATAGGGTATTACTTTCGCTATTCGCTCATACCGTTACCGGTTAAGCTAACTAGCGAGCCGACTATCTTATCATAATGATTTGAATTGTCAAGCTTTTTTATAATTTGTTTCATCAGGTTAACCGCGTTAGTAATGTGTAATCTACACATCAGTTGCTGCCAGTCCGTCTTGATGAGGGCGTATTATAGAGAGTTTGAACGAAGTGTCAACCAATTTTATACAAGTTTCTTCATTTATTTTACCAAAATATGGAAATGCTAATTTTTTCAATAGCTTAGGTTTTGACTACTTTTGATAGATCGAAAGATCAGCTCTAGGTATGTTTTTTATTATAGTTTGCCCTAGCAAAAATAGTCGGTTTCAGTAGATAGATGGCTTTTACTATTTTTAGACCTTCTTTTCTATTGGAGCTATCCTCCCTATACTTTTACTTTATAACTTCCCCATTTTTTCAAAAAATTCTCTATAAGCAGCGACTTTTTTGTCTAATGCTAGCGGATAAGCGCGTGAGGTAGATGGCAACCTATATAAAGTTAAGTCATTAACAGAACTGGTTTGCTCATCGGTTTGCCACTGGTAAGGATAGTCCATACTTTGATTGGTCTTAGGATATTTTGATTTGGCTGGTGGGATCTCAAGCAAACTCATCAAAACTTCTGTCGCCTTACCGCCTGTGGTAAATAAAGTCTTTACTTGGGGCACTTGCGGCAAAATATTGTCCAAATCAACGCGAGTAACGACTGTTAGGTTTTTATCAGAAGCATTGCCCGTCTCTCGAATGGCTTGTTTGACCGTGGGACAAGAAGCGATGCCGCGCTCAAACATAAAGGCACGAATACGTTCAGGATCGAAACGTTTTTCGTCGTCTACCCGAAAATAGTCAGCATCATCGAAGAACACACGACCATAAATCCGCCACATATCATTATAAAAGTTAGGATAATGAAAGCTCATTGCCCATTTGTCAACCGTGGGCGGGAACGTTCCCATCATCATAACAGTGGCATGCGCTGGCAGCACAGGAGGAAATGGATGCGTTTCTATTGCAGCGGCTCTTGTATCGGATAATATTGTCTGCTCAGCATCTGAGTTATTATGGTTTTGAACATTAGCAGGTTGTGTAGTCATGATATTCTTCATCAGAAAAGTGGTTTTTTTGGTATCATAGCAGGCCTAAACACTGCCTCACTTAGAGTGGCTTTATATAGCCAAGTATAATGAGTGAAATACGGCCGGCTTTTATAGTGGTTATAGGCGCTGAAAAAATAACGCTGAGCCAATCTGGCTGTTATGGCTTTGATCTTACTATGTGGCCATAATTTATAGCGTTAAAGTGCGGTAAGTGTTTGTATCTTTTATACTAATAGCAACCGCAGTGACTGCGCAAGCATCAGACCAAAACCAAGAGAGTTCTTATGAGTGACTTAAACAGCGATTTAAACATTACGGTAATTGATCATCCACTAGTCCGTCATAAGCTCAGCCTAATGCGCGAAAAAGATTGTAGTACTTATAAATTTCGCACATTGACCAAAGAGCTTGCGCGCTTGATGGCTTATGAAGCAAGCCGTGATTTTGAGATTGAAACCTTCCCAATGCAAGGCTGGTGTGGCGAAATCACTGGTGAGCAAATCATCGGTAAGACAGCGACGATTGTACCGATTTTGCGTGCGGGTATTGGCATGCTTGATGGGGTGCTCGATTTGATTCCTACTGCTAAGATTTCTGTTGTGGGTCTACAACGTGATGAAGAAACCTTACAGCCAGTGCCTTTCTTTGAAAAGTTTGTGAGCCACATGGACAAACGCCCTGCACTTATCATTGACCCGATGCTCGCAACGGGTGGCTCAATGGTTGCGACCATTGAGATGCTAAAGAAAAATGGCTGTACCAATATCAAAGCGTTGGTTTTGGTTGCCGCTCCTGAAGGCGTACGCTTAGTCAATGAAGCGCATCCTGACGTGACCATTTATACCGCTGCGCTTGACAGCCATTTGGATGAGCACGGTTATATCATTCCTGGTCTGGGTGATGCGGGTGATAAAATCTTTGGTAAGCAATTATCAAATCGATAAGTAATGTTGAGATAAAAAACCGTCATCAAGATTATAAAAAAGCACACAGCATCAATGATAAGGAGCAGTAATGAACGTATTGATTACAGGAGCAAGTGCGGGTTTTGGTAAAGCACTGGCTGAGGGTTTGGTCGCAAAAGGTCACCGTGTCATTGGTTGTGCCAGGCGTTTAGAGAAACTTAATGCCTTGGCAGAGACTTTGGGCGAAAACTTTTTACCTGTGGTTATGGATGTGAGCGACACTGACTCCATCCCGCACATCATTGCCAATCTGCCTGACGGCTTTAATCAAATCGATGTCTTGGTCAACAATGCTGGTCTCGCACTCGGTACAGAGCCTGCACACAAAGCCAGTCTTGACGACTGGATGCGCATGACCGATACCAATGTTAAAGGTTTAATCGCACTGACTCATGCTGTCTTGCCAGCGATGGTGGATCGTGACAGCGGTTACATCATCAATGTCGGCTCGATTGCGGGCAACTGGCCATACTTTGGCGGCAATGTCTACGGCGCAACCAAAGCGTTTGTCAAACAATTCAGCTTAAACTTGCGCGCTGATCTGGTCGGTACGCAAGTGCGTGTGACCAATATTGAACCGGGCGTCGTGGCAGGTACTGAGTTTTCAAATGTGCGCTATCATGGCGATGACGATAAGGCTGCAAAAGTATATGATGGCTTTAAAACCATGACGGGTGAAGATATTGGCGATATTTTATTATGGCTGATTGAATCGCCTGCTCATATCAACGTCAATCGCTTGGAAGTAATGCCAGTGGCACAAACTTATAATGGTTTGACAATTGCCAAGCAAGACAAATAGACTTTTATCTTACGATAAAGCCTATCAACGTAATTCGTAAGACCGAAGCAACATAGTCTCTATCAACATAGACTCTATGTTGCTTTTTTTTATATCCTCGATGGTTCTCTCATTGACCAAGCGTAAATCCTGAAAATCTAAAATCAGGACTTCGTTTCGCAGGCGCTCACTGGTGCGTTTGTTGTGACGTATAGGGAATCCCAATACTTGCTTACCTGTGATTTTTATTTCATTAACAATCATCTCTGAGCCGTTTGTAGTCTTTTTTTCCATCATTTTTTTTGCATTGGCTATGACGGTGGCTGGATTGACTGTGGTGGTAAATAGCTTGGTTTGTCGAACGCTTTTTGGCAAATCCCCTGCAAAAAATAATATCTGATCTAGTGGCAAATACTGCGCGTGACGCGTCAACTCTTGACGAAATAATGCCGGCATATCGGTATTGAAACTGTCTTCTGTTTGCTGAGAGTACGCTGTAAACTGTCTATGCAAGTAACGTCCAAACACAGTGGTGTTGACCCACTCTATATAGACATCGTTTGTAAGCAACTGCTTGGTGAATGTCTGCGCATCTGATGTGATACGTCCTATCAGCATCGCTAGCAAAAAATCTTGCGGACTGATAAAGGTTTGCTGCTGCCAAACTTGCGGATAAAGACTATTATCCAATAGTGGTAAGGTCAACTTACTCATGCACTAACCTCCTTGTTTATTGGCAAACAGATGACTTACTAACCATCGTCGCAATTTCCACCACTGGTTTTTATGCTATGGTTCTTTTGATGATCCTAATATGTAGTCAATTCAATTTAAAATAAATACAGCAATGCCAACGTCATATTTGCTTGCTGTGCCTTAGCAGATAGAGGCGACGAAAATATACCGTTGGCAGTGGATTATCATTGTCGTACCTTTTTTATTTAGAATTAACTATAGCAGTCTTTTCTTGGTGCAGGTTACCTAAAATGGCTGGCTAAATAAGTGGACATAAAATCGGCTACATTTACTTTAGACTTGCTGTGACTTGATATGAAAATAAACCGACTTTCTCTACCGACTCATTATCCATTCAAAACCATATATATCGCGGTGGCTGATGGCACGCAATTACCAGTTTCTGTTATTGGCAACGGTCAACCTATCATGATGCTACATGCTTATGGGATGGATGCGCGTGAATTTTTGCCATTTATTTTACCGTTAACAGGGCAATATCAATTTTACCTTCCGCACTTTAGAGGGTTTGGCGCGGCAAAGGATATCAAACTCACTCAGTTTGATTTCGTACGTGAGTATGCTGACGATATCAACCTTGTGATTGAGCACATTTGCCTGACTCGCAAGGTAGAGTCCTTGCCCATCGCAGCGATTTCTATGGGTGCACTCGTCATGTGGTCTTACTTTACCTATTTTGGTGTATCTCGCGTCAGTCGTTATTTAAACATCGATCAAAGCCCTGTAATTCACAACCAATCAGATTGGGATGGAGGATTGTTTGGTGATCGACAACAAGCACTGTTTGAGACTTTTCAAGAGATTATCGATAAGACGCTGCCCTATGCGCATGTTGAGCGCTTCACGCACTTGCCGTTTTCTCTCAAACGCTGCGTGACCGACGTTGAACGCCTGTTTTCTTTACTATCGGTAAGTCGCCCGCGCTCAAAAGCCCTGGTAAAGATACTGACTCATCAAAACGATCATAAACTGGCGTTTTATGACCATAGTACGTGGCAACATAAAATGCGCTGCCTACAAGCCTATTTGGCGATACCTTATGACTTTCGCTCTGTCACAGCCGATGTGACTATTCCAGTTGTTAGTCTTATCGGGGCCAAGTCAGAATTATACGATCCTAAATGGCAGCAAAAAATCACAAAGATGTTACCCAATGCCACTGACATCATTCTACCGCATTCAGGCCATGCCGTGCCTATAGATGAACCTATTCGGTTTTTTAAAATACTAAAAGAATTTCTACAATAGTAACTAAGATTTTACACAATCACTTCATAATTACCACTATAACTTTACGACTTGTCATAGCAATGAACTTAGGCTGGTTTTATACTAAAAATCGGTACTGAGCTGAACAGTCATAGGTTAAACAAGTACTGGTTAAATAAGTACTTACCAAACAAGTACTAGGCTAGTTAACAGACACCAGCAAGTATCACTCATAAGCAATAAAAATAAAATAACTTCAAAAGGATAAAATCATGCCCTACGTTACAGTTGCAACACAAGACAATGAACCTGTCGATATCTACTATGAGATTCAAGGAAGCGGTAAACCTGTTGTGCTGATTCATGGCTGGCCGCTAAGTGGACGTGCTTGGGAAGCACAACTTCCTGCACTGGTAGAAGCTGGTTACCAAGTCATTACCTACGACAGACGCGGCTTTGGTCAGTCATCTAAACCTTGGGAAGGCTACGATTACGACACATTGGCACAGGATTTAAAAGCGCTGATGGACACGCTGGATCTAAATGATGCCACCCTTGTTGGATTTTCGATGGGCGGCGGTGAAGTCGCACGCTACCTTGGTAGATACGGCTCAGATCGTGTTGCCAAAGCGGTGCTTGCCTCTGCCGTTCCCCCGTATTTGTACAAAGCCGATGACAATCCCGATGGTGGTCTTGAAGATGCTGACGTACAAGCATTTTTGGACGGCGTGCGCGAGGATCGAATCGCTTTCTTAAACGACTTTACTAAGAATTTTTTCACACCAAAAGATGGCTCATTGTTGGTGAGCAAACCCATGCGTTTATATAACCGTGATATCGCAGCATTTGCCTCGCCCAAAGCCACTTACGATTGTGTAAAATCTTTTAGCTACACTGATTTACGTGACGATCTAAAAGCGTTTGACGTGCCAACTTTAGTGATACATGGTGATTCGGATCAAGTCGTACCGTTTGAAGCGAGTGGTGAACGCTCACATGATATGATTGCAGACAGCCAGCTTCATATTGTTCAAGGTGGCCCGCACGGTATCAATGTCACGCATAAAGACGAGTTCAACGATGTGTTGATTGCATTTTTGAATAGCTAATGGCTTTTTAAATTGGCTAATGGTTTTTTAAGATGACACAAAAAAAGCGACTCCAAAAGTCGCTTTTTTATTTGCTTAATGATTTATGCATAACTTAGAACTATCGTAAATTTATTTTAAATCGATGCTCTGCGAATGGTATAAAGTTTTCCTTGCTTGCTGTTGTCACAGAGGCTACGAAAAATTCATCCTAGTCACGCATAGCCATTCACGTGTCGCTGTTATTTTGAGCTAATACTAATCCGCTAGCTCTTTAATCAGCTCAAAACGTGGTACTTCTTTGCCCTCGATAGTAACCGTTTCGGTAAACATACTCAAAGGACGTACCCAAACACCATATTCGCCGTATAAACAGCGATACACGATTAACGATTCTTCTGTTTCTGAATGGGTTGCCGTATGTAGCACTTGATAGAGGCTGCCTTTGTAATGGCGGTAGATGCCTTGGGGGACAGTTTGGTTTTGGTGTGGCATAAGATTCTTATTTAGTTTGGTTACGAATGTTAGTAGCTTTTATTAAGCTTGTTTGTCAGCTCAACCTTTACTTGTGGCCATTCAGATTTTAATACACTATACATGACGGTATCTGAAATAACGCCATCACGGCGGACTCGATTGCCTCGAATGATTCCATCTTTTTTTGCGCCTAGACGTTCAATCGCTTTTTGTGAACGATGGTTTTCGATGTCTGTGCGCCAGCCTACCGTTTGATATTTTAAATTTTCAAATATATAGGTAAGTAGCATGAGCTTACAGGTCGTATTGACGTGCGTCTGCCAATACGACTTGGCGTACCATGTGTAGCCAATCTCTAAGCGCTTTGTGAGCGGTAAAATATCGTGAAAACTGGTTGAACCAATTGCTTTACCAGTACGCTCATCAATGACGACAAAAGCTTGTCTGTCAGGCATTGAATCAGCGGTATTGATATAGTCGATGACCTTATTTGGCTCAGGTACAGACGTCACATTTATTTTCCATAGCTCACCATCTTGGCAGGCTTCAACCAAATCACTTGCATGAGTTAATGTTAATGGCTTAAGGATAATCCCGTTACTTGATAAAGTAGGAAGGTCTAACATATCTCTCTCCTTAAACCATCGCTATTTCGAAAAAAAATTGGCCTAATTAGCTATCTAAATTAATCTACCGTCACTTTGGCATAGGCTTTTTTGCCTGCTTGGATGACGACTGTCTGACCTGAGGTTAAGCTAAAGCCAGCATTGACCTCTTCGCCATCTACTTTTACTGCATTGCGTTTTAGCATGTCTTTTGCCGCCGCGCTGTTCTTGGTCAATCCTGCTTGGTTTAGTATCTGCGTGATAAACAAAGCATCTTGACCATCCTCAAGCGTTAAAGTCACTTCTGGCAAATCAACTGGCAACTCACCATCTGCTAATACGTTACCCGCTGATTTATGCGCGTTGGCAGCAGCATCGGCATCATGGAAACGCTCGATCAATTCTTCCGCCAAAATGCGTTTGATTTCTTGTGGATTACGACCACCTTCCATCTCACTCATCAGTGCTTCGATATCTTCCATTGGTTTGAAGCTCAAGAACTCAAAGTAGCGACGAATCAAAGTATCTGGCATTGACAGAATTTTTTGGTACATGGTGCCTGGCGCATCGTAGATGGCAACATAGTTGCCGAGTGACTTAGACATTTTGTTGACGCCATCCAAGCCTTCTAGGATTGGCACAGTGATACAAACTTGCGACTCTTGACCGTAGCGACCTTGCAAGGTGCGGCCCATCAATAAGTTAAAGGTTTGATCGGTACCGCCAAGCTCGACATCGGCTTTTAGCGCGATAGAGTCATACCCTTGTACTAAGGGATAGAGAAACTCATGAATAGAAATCGGCGTTTGAGACGCATAGCGCTTGGAGAAATCATCGCGCTCAAGCATACGTGAGACCGTTTGCTGACTGGCGAGCTGAATCATATCTGCCGCTGTCATGTCGTTAAACCATTCTGAGTTAAAGACCACGCGGGTTTTTTCTTTGTCCAAGATTTTAAAGACTTGCTCAGCGTAGGTGGTGGCGTTGGCTTTGATTTGCTCGTCAGTCAACGGCGGGCGCGTGCTGTTCTTGCCAGACGGATCACCAATCTTGGCCGTATAATCACCAATTAAGAAATAAATCTCATGACCCAAGTCTTGAAAATGCTTGAGCTTATTGATCAAAACCGTGTGTCCCAAATGCAAATCAGGGGCTGTGGGATCGAAGCCTGCTTTGATACGCAACGGGCGATTGAGCTTGAGCTTGGCAACCAAATCCTCTTCAGATAGGATTTCTTGTGTGCCGCGCTGGATAAGGGCAAGCTGTTCTTCTAGGGTGTAAGTCTGAGTGGTCATGAGGATCTCTTAATGGTCTTTATAAAATGGTGAAAGTACTTGGGCTATTTAGAATCTCGTAGCCGTCAAAAAATGTTAGAATTTGGCAGATATACTAGCGTTTTTTAAGGTAAATTGCCATGACCAAGCCCGTATCAATAACTGATAACCCTCATAGTAGCGATATAGATTTAAGTATAAATAGTGGTTTAGACGACCACGTATACAATAATGATGACTTAAATTATGCCACCTTGACCGAAGCACTTGAGCAAACGGTGTTTGAAAACTTCGATGATGGCTTATATATCGGCATGATGTCGGGCACAAGCTTGGATGGTATGGATGCGGTTCTTTGTCAATTTAGCGACTCAGCTAGTCAAGAAAGCGATACGCAGCAGCCCATGCGATTGTTGGCCACGTATAGTCAAGATTTTCCGCCACGACTGCGTGAGGTATTATTAGCGCTCTGCCAGCCAAATGGTGTGAGTCAATTAACACCAGCAACAGATGAACCAAGCAGTGAGTTGGATTGGTTTGGCTGGGCAAGTCGTGAGTATGGTGAATTTGCCAGTAACGTGGTCAATAGCTTATTGCAACAAGCCCAAGTAGAGGCTGAAGCGGTTTTGGCAATTGGCTGTCATGGTCAAACTGTCCGCCATCGTCCGCACATGGGTTTTAGCTTGCAGCTGGTCGATGCCAATATCATTGCTGAGCGTACAGGTATTAGTGTCGTCAGTGATTTTCGCCGCCGCGATATGGCAGTTGGTGGACAAGGCGCGCCTTTGGTGCCTGCTTTTCATCAAGCGCTATTTACCGCCACGGACAATACGCGTGTACTATTAAACTTGGGCGGTATCGCCAATATAACCGTCTTGCCAGCCGTCTCTCATGAGGCGGCAAATCATCACTCAAGTCACGTGATCGGTTATGACACAGGTCCTGCCAATCTGTTATTAGATGCATGGACGACATTGCATACCGACAAAGATTATGATGCAGGCGGTGCGTGGGCGCAGTCAGGACAAATCGTTGAGCCACTATTGAATCAGCTTTTAGAGCATCCTTTTTTTACTAAGCCTTATCCCAAAAGCACTGGTCGTGAAGACTTTAATCTAGAATGGCTACAAGATGAGCTGCAAAAATTCGATCAAGCGTCTGTTTATACGCGCTATTCATCAGCAGATGTGCAAGCCACCTTGACCGAACTGACGGCGATCAGCGCTAGTATACAAATCAAGCAAGTCTTACTTAAAGAAAAACAAGACTGCGGTGCCATCTACGTGTGCGGTGGCGGTGCGCTTAATGATTATTTGATCGAGCGTTTGCAGGTGAATTTGCCTCATTGTACCGTGGCAACAACCGCAAGTTTAGGACTTGATCCGACATGGGTAGAAGCCGTTGCTTTTGCGTGGTTGTCAAGGCAGACATTGATGGGAGAATCGGGTAATTTGCCCGAAGTAACGGGTGCAAACAAGGGCGTGGTACTGGGTCAAGTTTGTTTTGCCTGACCAGTTCATTTAAGTTTACATGCGTAAACTAATGTGTTTTATAATGGTTGCCAAAATATAGTGATAGCGTTATAAATAACATAACGTTATCACATTAAAATATTAGGAAAACATCATCCTCTTAGGACCATAAGTATAGGATATATCGCATGAGCCAACACAGCAATTCACCTTCCGTGCAAGCTGCAAATAATACTGATGCTGCTCCAGAACAGAAAACGCGCCATAAGCCACCCCATTACGAACGCTCTGATGATATGCGAGTTGTGATCACAGGTATGGGTGCTATCACACCGCTTGGTCTAGACGTGGATAGTTCATGGACAAGCCTACTCAAAGGCGATAGCGGTATTGTGCCCATTACTCATTTTGATGCGACAGAGTACCGTGCGAAAATTGCAGGCGTCGTAAAAGACTTTGATGCCAAAAATTATATGAGTGCCAAGGACGCACGCCGTTATGATGAGTTTATTCATTATGGTATTGCTGCCTCAGCAATGGCATTGAAAAATGCTGGCTTCATTGATGAAGTCAGTGCGGCTGACAGTCCTGTAAAAGACGTTGATCAAGAGCGTTTTGGCATTATCTTAGGCTCAGGTATTGGCGGCATCCAAACCATTGAAAACAGTCGCGATATGCTACATGAAAAAGGTGCAACTAAAGTCTCACCTTTTATTATCCCAGGCTCTATTGTCAATATGGCGGCAGGATTGGTCGCGATTAAGCACAAATTGCAAGGTCCTAATCTTGCCACATCGACGGCCTGTACCACTGCCACGCACGCAATGGGCCTTGCCGCTCGTTTGATTGCCTATGGTGATGCTGATGTCATGCTGGCTGGCGGTAGCGAAAAAGGCTCCAGTCCACTTGGTATGGCAGGTTTTGGTGCCATGCACGCCCTATCAACCCGCAATGAGGAGCCAACCAAAGCCTCGCGTCCCTTTGATAAAGACCGTGACGGGTTTGTACTTGGTGATGGCGCAGGTATGGTGGTCTTAGAAAGCCTTGCTCACGCCAAAGCTCGCGGTGCAACGATTCTAGCAGAACTGGTCGGATTCGGTATGAGTGATGATGCCAGTCATATCACATCGCCACCAGAAGATGGTAGCGGCGCGGCAAGAGCGATGAAAAATGCGCTGAAGGATGCAGGTATCGATCCTGCTGCAGTTGGGTATGTCAACGCGCATGGCACGAGCACGCCTGCAGGTGATGTCGCTGAATCGATTGCTATCGAAACGGTATTTGCACCAGTGAAAGACAGCATTTTAGTGAGTTCAACCAAGTCCATGACTGGGCACTTACTGGGAGCAGCTGGCGGTATCGAAGCTATCTTTACGATATTAGCCTTACAGCATCAGCATGTGCCGCCGACCATCAACTTGGATAATGTCGAAGATAACTGTAATCTCGATTATGTGGCCAATCAATCACGCAAAGTGGAAAACCTACAGTACGCTGTGTCCAATAGCTTCGGCTTTGGTGGCACCAATGGCTCACTAATCTTTGCACGCTGGCCTATCAATCAGTAAGATGTAAACGCTGACAACGTGAGTCATCCTTACGTTGTAACGTTGTTGTCAGATTGGCTACGTTTGTCCACTTGCAGCCCCTTATCGTACTTGCGTATGATAAGGGGTAATTTTTGGAACATTTATGGACGATACCATGTCAAGCTACTCATTTTCCCAACATTTTTATCAGCGCTGGACGTGTGCTCCTGAACCGATACGCGCTGCCATCACTCAAGAGCTAGAAGATATCACCAACTTATTGCAGACAGAAACCCCTTTTGAAAGCTTTGTTTTTCGCACGCATGATTTGGACGCTCATGTCGATGAGCTGTATGAAAACCATGAAGCTGAGCAAGCCATTGCAAAAGCCATCATCGATAAACAAGAAAAGGAGCGTGCAGCAGCCGAACAACAACGCTTAGAAGATGAAAAAAGCCAAGCAATAGCAGCTGCTAAGCAGCAAGAAAAAGACAGACGTCTTGAAACAGAAGCAACCGCGCAAAAAGAATTAGAAAAAAATGCATTATCAAAGCCAGTGACGGATAACAACAATCCGAATGCCTCTACCGCAGCAAACGCTGCAGATAAGACAAGTATTGATGGTAAGAATATCGAAAGTACTGAAAATAACGCTACTGGCAATACTGGCAAAGCCTCAGCTGACACAGATACAAAACCTCAAACCATTGCTGAACCTGCCAATCCCACGAATGAGGCAAGCATCAAAACTGACATTGCTATTAAGGCGATCAATACTAAGGCCAGCGCTGCCATTAGCTTGGCATTAAAAGATACAAACGCTAATACCAATCATCAATCATTGATTCGTGAACTAGAAATGCAGATTGATGACTATCTCAGCGATCAGATGATGCTAATGTCTGAAAACCTAAAATCTTGGCTACGGGCCGAAATCACTCAGCATTTAGGTGATCAAGGTACGCCAGTCAAGAAAGAAGAGGACATTAAGAAAAACATTCATTAACAGCGAGCGCTTGATTGACAGTACGTTTCTACTAAAAGCTTCGACTAAAAATAGTCCAACGGCTCCGTACCAAAAAACGCATAAAAAAAGCCCCGCCTATGATTGACGGGGCTTTTTTGTATTTTATTCACGATACAAGGCCGTAAAACACCTTATCTTAGTCGCTCTCTGCGCGTTTTGTCCTTATTTTCAGACAAGCAATATTTCTGATTAGATGGCTTGTGTTCGCTCAGTCAACCACTCAAGTGCGGCGCCGTCCACGCGATCTTTTAACTCTGCAAACACTTGGCGATGATACTGATTGAGCCAATCAGTCTCTACTTGGTCCAATAGTGACGGTTCAATCAAACGCGTATCAATTGGGCAGTAAGTGATGGTTTCAAAGTGTAAGAAATCACCAAATTCTGTCTCAGTAGGATTGCCGACTGGCGTGTTGATTACCAAGTTTTCAATACGAATACCCCATTTGCCTTCACGATAGAGACCTGGCTCATTGCTTGAGATCATACCGACTTTCATAGCGCGCTCTTTTGGTGTACTGGCGCTATAAGCAATGACCTGTGGACCTTCATGTACGTTTAAGAAATACCCAACCCCATGGCCGGTACCATGACCATAATCCATCTGCGCTTGCCACAATGGTGCGCGGCAAATGGCATCGATTAATGGAGAAGCAATACCGTCTGGGAAATGAGCGCGTGCTAAGGCAATGTGTGCTTTTAATACTGTAGTAAAGTCACGTTTGTGCTCAGCATTGACCGCTCCGATACCGACCACACGAGTGATATCAGTCGTACCATTTTGATATTGTGCGCCTGAATCAATCAGTAACAATCCGCCTTCCCCTTCATTCACATCGAGGTAGCTGAATTTTTCTGGTGTTGCACGGTAATGCGGCAATGCGCCATTTTCATTAAACCCTGCAATGGTCGGAAAACTTGGCGATACATAGTGTGGCTGCTGACTACGTACCTCAATCAGCATACTATCAACATCCAACTCGCTTAGACGCTCGCCTGCCTCAAGACGTTGCTCAAACGTCGAAAAGAATTCGCACAATGCTGCACCATCTTGACGCATGGCTTCACGCACATGGTCAATATCCGCATCAGATTTCACCGACTTTAGCAAAGTACTTGGCGCCATTTGTTCGATAAAACCCACATCATCTGCCATTTTTGATAAGGTGCCGACGGCTACTTTATTTGGGTCCAATAGTAACAAATCTTCTGGCGTCAATGTACCTAGCGCCTCTTGCACAGACTCATAATCCGCCAATGTGATACCGCTTGCGTCCAAATGGTTGGCAATCTCTGTACTGACCTTGCTGTTCTCCACAAACAAAGTGGCACTGTCTTCACTGATTAGCATATGCGCCAAGAATACAGGGTTATAATCGACATCAGCGCCACGTAGATTGGTGAGCCAAGCGATGTCGTCTAAGCTTGATAGTAAATGATGTGTGGCGCCCGCTTCTGCCATACCAGCACGTACCGCAGCCAGTTTGGAAGTAGCAGATTGCGCGACAAACGACGCATCGTGCGAATAGAGTGCAGCATCTGGTAGCGCTGGACGATCTTCCCATATTTCTGCCAGTACATCACGCTCAGTAATTAGAGTAATCTCATGAGCATCAAACGCATTTAACAGACGATCTTGCTCAGCGATAGACAAGACATTGCCATCGACGGCGACACTATCGCCCTCGACCAAATGCTCAGCCAACCAATCAATGTGGTTTGGTTGACCAGGAGCGAGTTTTTCTAAGCTAATACCTGTGTCTTGCAATTGGTCAGCTGCGTGTACCCAGTAGCGACTGTCCGTCCAAAGACCTGCAAAATCTGCCGTCACAACCAATGTACCCACTGAACCTGTAAACCCTGACAACCAGAGTCTTGCCTGCCAATACTCTGGCAAGTATTCAGACAAATGCGGATCTGCTGATGGCACGATAATGGCCGTGAGGTCTTGTGCTGTTAAGGTCTGACGTAGAGTTTCAATACGATCATGGATGATTTGTTTATTCATAAATTGCTTCCTTATTAATATTAGATAGAGCGGTGAGGCGACTATGGATAGCCGTCTTATTCGAATCGGACAACGTGCTGCTTGAAATGCGAATAGTCAGTCTGGCAAAAATAGAGATTGTAAACAGGTTTCAATATTCAAAGTCAAATATATAAAAACAGTCAGCACACGATGATTGCCGTTGGATATTATTAGATGTTTGGGCAGAACATAAGCTTTCAATAGCCCATAAAAAATACTGCGCTAATTAAAACAATAAAACGTGCTACCAATCATGGTAACACGTCTCATCAGTTATCACTGCTTTAGGCAATACGTACAATCAGCAGTTGATAAAAGGTGCTATCTAATAGTTAGCTGACTTGATCTGCTTGCTCACTCTTTTTCAGCATATTATTGATAGGTTTGGCCAGTACCAATAGGATAACTGCTGTCACCACCAAAAAGACCGTCATCGTTGTAAATAAGGTCGGTAAACCTTCGATTTTATCAGCAGATACATGACCACCGAAGAAAGCTGCAACCAAGTTACCCATAGCGATAGAGGCAAAGAAAAGCCCCATCATCTGACCTTGCATGCCCTTTGGCGCAAGTTTTGTCATTGAAGACAGACCAACCGGACTCAATGCCAACTCACCAAGTGTCAATAACAACAAACTGCCTACCAACCATAATGGTGATGCCAAACCGCCATCATTGGTCAAAATGCTTTTTGAAGCAAAGATCATCAAGGCAAAACCAGCGGCCGCAAGTAACATGCCGAGTGCAAACTTAGCCATACTACTTGGTTCAAGACCTTTATTAGCAAGCTTAACCCAAACAATGCTGACGATAGGTGCCAAAATTAAGATAAACAATGGGTTCAAAGACTGGAACCAAATACTTGGAATCTCAAAACCTAAAACATTCAAATCGGTATAACGATCAGCGAACAAGTTAAATGACGTTGGCTGCTGCTCAAAACTTGACCAAAATAGCGTTGAACCAATGATTAGGATAAAACAAATCAGTAAACGCAGTTTGTCCGTCTTATCCAATCTTGGTGAGATAAACATGATGGCAAAGTACAATATAACGACCGCTGCAATAATATAGGTCATATACTCTGCAACCATTTGAGGATTGAACGAGATCATACCCGTCGATACCAAAAGCACCACTGCCACTAATAATGCTACAAACCCTGCCACCCAGCGACCTATGTTTTTGTAAATACCGTTGGCGTTTTCCCATTCAGCTGTAATGCCTTTGGCGCGTGCATAACGTGTTAAGTTCTTTTGTGCTGCAAAACGATAGACCAATAGCGATACAAGCATGCCAAGACCACCAACACCAAAACCTGCATGCCACATACCTTTTTCTTTAAAGACACCTACGATAAGGGCGGCCAGCAACGCGCCAATATTGATACCCATATAAAATAACGTAAAACCCCCATCACGGCGGACATCACCTTTGGGATATAAGGCACCAACCATGACTGAGATACAGGTTTTGAATAGTCCTGAACCTAATACGATACATATCAAACCGACAAAAAACAGCGTCATACCGAATACGGCAGACAGGGCAATACATAAATGCCCGAGGGCAATAATGATACTACCCCACCACAGTGCGCGCTCTTGACCAAGCCAATTATCTGCCAGCCAACCACCTGGCACTGCTGCCAAATATAACGATCCTGCAAAAATACCGTAAATAGCAGAAGCCGTTACTTCATCAAAGCCGAAACCGCCGCTGCCAACCGTCGCTACCATAAATAATACGAGTAAGGGACGGATACTATAGTAAGAAAATCGTTCCCACATTTCGGTAAAAAATAGAGAACGCAATGGCTTGGGGTGTCCCATAAAACCATTATCTAATGCTTCCAGTTCAGCAGTCCTCGCCTCTGATTTTGATTCTATGCTCATAACTTTATTCCTTTAAAGACCACTGTAATCATGACCAAGCCTCTGATTTCATCATCAGTAGACCTCTGACTTTACCGTCAGACAGTCATGTAAGCGCGTCATTGTTTCATTTGGTTATACTCAAGTAAAGAAAAAGTTGGCTAGGAATTACACAAATACATACAAAGAAAAACCCGAGCTCACAAAATGAGATCGGGTTTTTTTATGAATACTAACGACAACCGTACGGTGTGTTTAGCGTATTGCACTCAAGCTTTAAATAGGGCAAATATCTCGCGCTTCCCTTTAAAGCCTTGACGTTTGAATACGCTTCTAGTGAGGTAAATGTGCAATAAAGCAACTTTTACGACAAGTTCTTTTTTGGAAAATATTACTGTGCAGCCGTTGGTGTATCAGTCGTATCGCCTGCATCTAAGTCACCATCTGCTTGCTCAGCCGTTAAATCTGCATCGCCAACCGCTGCTTGATTGACAGTACCAGAGGCTGTCGCTGTACCAGACTCTGCCGCAACCACGGCACTATCACCTTCTGTTACTGGAGTGACGGTCGCATCTGCTGCTGTATCCGTTGCTGAGGCATCTGCTGTTGCCACAGGTGCAGCTGTAGTTTCTGCTGGCGCTGCATCGTCTTCAGCAGCAATTGCTTCAGCCTTAGCAGCAGCGGCTGATGCTGCGGTAGTCTCAGCCTTAATATGTTCGCCTGCTGGACGCAAAAATCCAGAAATGCCAATCAATAAGACAATACCTAAAAATAAGGCAATGCCGCACAAAGTATACAGCAGCTCTTTCTTCGGATTGTTGTTGACGATACCTTCTGACATACCTTATCCACCTTGCACAAAATATTTGAAATATTGACCTATTATATCGCAATTTATACTGATTTGTTAAAACCCTTAAGTATTTAAAGGATTTATTATCAACAACTTCTTTCAATGGCCTTTATGATAAATGATAGCGGCCCACTATACCTGCTTGCTAGAACGAACCTGTGCGCTTGATCCTTTGCCAAAATAGCTTAATACCAATAATAACGCGATGATAAATAAGATAGGATACTGACCAAAACGCATAAAGGGTGTATTGCCAACACGCGCTTGCACCTCACCGCGTAATACCGTGCGTTCAAACTGCGGCGCGCGCTCGACAATATGACCTTTATGATCAATGATTGCCGTCACACCCGTATTGGTTGCCCGCATAAACCAGCGCCCATTTTCAAGCGCGCGCATCTGTACCATTTGTAGATGTTGCAACGGACCGGCTGACGTACCAAACCAAGCATCGTTTGAGATGGTCAATAAAAAGTCCGTACCAATGGCATTTTTGCGGGTGGTATCTGGATAGGCAACCTCATAACAAATGGCTGATCCCAGATTGTGTCCACGAACGCGTAGCGGTGCCTGTTTATCGCTACCACGACTGTAACTCATGATGTCTTGGCTACCTGCCAGATTCGGCAAAATATCTAACAATCCTTCAAAGGGAATGTACTCGCCAAACGGTACCAGACGTTGTTTTTTGTAGAGTCCTTCTGCGTCTGCGCCTAAGGCAATGACACTGTTGTAAAATGGCGGGTATTTATCGGTACTGGCATCAAATGCTGCTTCATCTTTGTAAGGAATACCCGTGACCCACGTAGTATCCGTCTCCTTGGCCATCTTGACCATTTCATTGATAAAGCCAACCGCTTCCGTCTGAAACATGGGAATAGAAGACTCAGGCCACAACACAAGATCGCGGTCCCATTCGGTACTCGTTAGGGTTGCATAGATTTTGAGCGTTTCTATCTGATACTCAGTGAGCCATTTGAGATCTTGAGGAATATTGCCTTGGATCAACGACACAGATAAATCTGGCGTGCCTTTTGGCTTTGTCCACTGCGGATTGATTAACCATAAGGCGGTGCTAATGGCCAGTAGCCCCAACGATGGAATCATATAACCACTACGGCGACGCAATAGCTCAACCACACTTGCGGCTAATAAGACCGCGACAAAAGAGATGGCAAAAACGCCCGCAACAGGCGCCAATGAGGACAGCCAATACTGCTCGGTAAAGGCATAACCCACAAACAACCACGGGAAACCGGTAAACAACCACGTTTTCATCCATTCTTGCAAAACCCAAAGCGCTGCAAAAGACAGCGGCTGCTTACCGACTACCTTATTGAATGTTAGCGCCATAAATCCATGAAACAACCCCATGCCCAGACCCATGAGTGCAATCATAATGAGTGCAAGCCATACAGGCGTATTGCCGTAGACGTGAATAGAGGTATAGAGCCAAAAAGCACCCACGCACCACAGTCCTGTGCCATAAGCCTGACCGATCAAAAAGGCACGTTTGCCATTCATTACAGGGATTAATAAGGCGTACAAAATAGCAGGCGACACCAGTGCAAGCGGCCAAATATCATAAGGCGCAAGCGCCAAGGTAAATATTGCGCCTGCCAGCCACGCAATCAGTACCGTCACAAGCATTGGTAAGCCTTTTGGCTTATCAGGGTTCAGACGTTTTTGCAAATCAACAGTAGACAGACGCATAGCAGTTATCCAAAACCATATTTCTCAAAAATTTAAAGCTTTAGTATCCAAGTAATACTCAAGCCAAAGTAGACCGTATCCAGTTTGATACTGTATCTAAAATTAAACCCGCCCATGATACCAGCCTAGCCTACTGAATGGGTAAAATTGCGTAGCAAAATCCCAATTCTAAAAAGAAAAAAACACGATCGCAATCGTGTTTTTTAAGTGTCGCCTATCGTCTTTTAATCGCTCATCTAGTAACTCATTAATGACTGCCTATCAATATCTGATGATCTGGATTCATTTTGGTCAGCTCTAGGTTTTGGATAAAACGTCCTTCCACATCGGTAATGGTGATTTTCCAATCGTCTATTACCACGCTCTCCCCTTCCAAATCTCCCACATGACCCAATGCTTGCATGACCAAACCGCCCATGGTATCGACATCGGTATCATCAAATTGGCTACCAAGCTCATCGTTACAGTCTTCAATCACTGTAGAGGCTTGCACACGCCACGTGTTAGATTTTTCGGGATCAGCAATGATGTTATTGATGTCACTGTCTTCATCAAAGTCGTCATGCTCATCGACGATATCGCCGACAATCTCTTCGAGTAGGTCTTCCATCGTGACCACGCCACCAAAATTACCAAACTCATCCACCACAATGGCCATGTGTACTTGTGTCCGTTGCAATGAGCGTAACAAAGTATCAGAGCGCGCGGTCTCACTGATATACAACGGCTGGCGCACCAAATCTCTTAGACGTTTGCTGTCAATTTTTTCTTCTTGGTTGCGAACCATATGAACCAGAATAGGAATTAAGTCTTTTGCCAGCAAGATTCCAATGACGGCATCGTCGTCTTGACTGTCAAATACTGGGTAGCGTGAGTGTGTGGTATCAAGGATGATATCCATCACTTCAGAGATGCTGGTACTTTCGTGTAAACCTATCACTTGCGGACGCGGCGTCATGATTTCACGCACTTGGGTCGCTGGCAGATCTAGCACGCCTTCTAACATATCAACGGTATCAGGTTCTAAAAACTGGCGCGAGTCTTGTACCAAACGAACCAGTTCATCACGGGTTTCAGGGGCGGTCGATAGCCAGCGTTTTAAGCCGCGCATCGACCAACTACTCGGGCTGGGAGTGTCGTCAGACATGGTGTTGTGATTTAACCTCTTTAGTTAATGACAATAAATATAATAAGTAAATAATAGATAACGTGTAGATGGGGACAAACGTCATGAATAAAACCAATCTTTTATCATTAAACAATAAATAGACCAGTATAAATCAGCTTCACTTTATCGCATGGGTGACTGACATTCAACGACAAATTCACTCAAATTGTATTGTCAGTGTGTTATAAACTTTGCTATGGTCAAAACCTGTGTCTATCAAAGCAATCCTTATGTCGCTACGTTCGTTTTTCTCCCGCCTGTTTAGTTCTCACTCTAATGACCGCCAGTCAAATCATGGTTCACATAGTCGCGTCAGAGAAAACCAAAATCACGGCAAAGAAAACCAAAGCCTTAGTAGAGAAAATAAGGTATTTGGGCATCGACGCGGGTTATCTATATGGCGACACTACATCGTTCAATTTTTTATTGCCCTCGCCCTGATATTGTCTGCGATCTGGTTATTGCTGGCTGTTTGGTACCAATTTGGGATAGCCAGCGCGATCACTTGGCTGACAACGGTTGTGGTGGTTGGACTGTTAGCCACATTGCTTGCAGCGCGTTACTGGCCTCAGATTTTTGATAAAACCCTATTTACCAAAAAAAATGCTACCTCGTACCACAATGCAGACAACCACTCTTACAAAAGCACTCGTGTTAAATGGCTGACAGGGATTTATGCTGCGACTTGGCTTGCAGGGGTTGGCTGGTTTTTGTCTATCGAACCCAAACAAGATCGTGGCTGGATGGCTGAAGTCAGTCAGCGGGTAGATTATAAGCGTGATGCCGCCAACCCTGATTTGATTACGCTCACCAACGTCCGTAATTTTGATTGGCGTACAGATACCGAAGCAACGGAGCATTGGGAAACGCGCACGGTCGATTTGTCCAAGCTGTCTGGTGTTGATGTGACCAACTCTTATTGGATGGGACCACTCATTGCCCATACCTTAGTCAGTTTTCGCTTTGAAAATGATCGACCACTTGCCTTCTCATTTGAGATTCGTAAAGAAAAAGGCGAATCTTTTTCGGCGCTGGCAGGATTTTTTAGGCGTTATGAGTTAAGCCTCATTGCCGCCGAAGAGCGCGACATTATTTATACTCGTAGTAACGCCCGCGGTGAGCAAGTGTATTTGTTTCCTGTCAGTCATTTGCAACAGCATGAGGTGAGATCGTTATTTGAAGCTTATTTGACTGCTGCTGATGACCTAAATGCTGCGCCCGACTGGTACAATACGCTGCTCAGTAACTGTACCAATATCATTTTTTATATGGCGCGTATTGTTAGTGGCGATCGCCTGCCATGGGATTATCGAATTTGGGTATCAGGCTGGCTACCCAATTACCTATATGATGTCGGCATGTTAGATGCAGCGCCCGAAAATGACAATCAGCCTTGGTCGATGGACACATGGTATGAACGCACCCACATCAATCCAAAAACAATCGGGTTTGATAATCAATCTGGTGCCACATCTGATGATAATGGCCGTGCGTTTTCTCAGCAGATTCGTCAAGGCATTCCTATTCCCCCACTTGCCGATTCGCAAGCATCTGCTGAGGCAAATGCACAATCTACCGCTCAAATTTCTCAATAATATCGCTAGGTTTGGTATGGGGCTTGGATATCATGATTAGGTATAGTGACTAAAATTAATAGGGGTAACCATTAGGTGTAGTGAAAAATAATGGAATAATAATAACAGAAAAGTCATGCAGGCTAAGGTTTTACCCAATTGACCACTCGCATCTCCATCTCTTCATCACTCATGCCCGTTTCGCTCACGCAGCGCCCAGCCACACCAACGTTGGCAGCACGCATTTGCTGCTGTGTGAGCACTGCATCCCCAGTCAATAACAAATGCCAACTTGGTAACGTCTGCCCTTTATACAAGCGCTTATAGGCACAGTGTGATGGCAGCCACATCATGCTTGGCAAATTTTCCATGGTCAACTGAATACAATCTGGTACGTGCTCTTGGCGCGTGGCGTAATGCTGACAATAGCCAGTCGCACAATCCATCAGCTGGCATGTCACATCGGTATATTCAACCAACGCTTCATCCACATCGCCGTTTTCGTCTTCATCAATGTACTTAATCAAGCAGCAACTGCCACAGCCATCGCACAAGGCCTCCCACTCGCTGTGATTCAATTCATTCAATGTAAATCGCGACCAAAACTCTGGACGCAAGGTCTCAGCGGCTTTGGTTTCAGGAAACAAAGTCACAGACGGTTCTATCTGCATATCTGAGTGAGAGTTTGATACAAAATTCGATTCAGTAGTCGAATTGGTATTGTCTTTGTTTAACAAATTGATAGTCATAAATGTGCAGTAGCATTTTGATAAAGAGCGTTACAGTATTATAGCTGTTTTTGCTTGCCATGGGCGTTAAGGTAGTAAAAGTAAAAAACGAGACACGATAAATAATATAGATAACCAAAACTCATAACATAAAAAAGGACAATAATATGTCAATTAAGACGTTTGAATTAATCAGCACCACCGAAAACAATGTTGAACTTATCAGCTATGTGGCATTGCCAGAAAATGCTTCAGATACCAATCCAACCGCAGGTATCTTGGTCGCACCAGAATGGTGGGGCATCAGCGATCATACAAAATCAGTGGCCGAGCGTTTGGCTAAAGCGGGCTATGCAGCAGTCGCCATGGACGTCTATGGTGAAGGTAAAATCACTACGGATGCGGCGCAAGCCAATATGTGGATGGAGCAAGTAACTGAAGATCAAGATATGCTAATGGCACGCTGTCGTTTGATCCTCAATGATTTCAGCGACCAATTAGCCGTTGATGGTGATAATTTAGGTGCAATTGGTTACTGCTTCGGCGGTAAAGTCGTACTCGATATGGCACGCGAAGCCATGCCATTAAAAGCCGTCGCCACTTTCCATGGTAATCTATCAGCCAAGCAGCCAGCCGACAAAAACTTCAAAGCAAAAGTGTTAGTCGCTCATGGTCGTGATGATTCAATGGTATCTATGGACGCGGTTGAAGGTCTAAAATCCGAACTAGATGCTGCTGATGTTGATTATACAATTGATGTCTATGACAATGCCAAACATGGCTTCACCAACCCGCATGCAGACGAAAAGGCTGCCAAAAATGAGATAGATCTTGGCTACAATGAAGCTGCTGCCAAGCAAAGCTGGGAAAACATGCTTGAGTTCATGAAAACCAACTTGGCATAATTTTCGCTTAAGCATATAAAACAACTGCTTTGTAATATTAGAGCCAATAAAAAATCCATAAGAGGTCAGCTTAATCATTAAGCTGACCTTTTTTTATTAGTATCAATTTTTTATTGCTGTCCGTCATTCGAGGATTCAAGTGACATAGCCAGGCTTGTACTTCTCAGTAAATAGCGTCATTATCCTTTTATTATGAGACAGATTGAGTGGCGAAGATGTTATATCTCTTGATAACACAACTGGGTTGGCTGGCTTTTACGGCTTTATTGATTGTGGTTGTCGCGTTATACACCAATATCAGTCGAAAAATTGAGCGACTACGCCGTGATGTGACCACATTAAAAATAGAACTTGAGCAGCAAAAAAACAGTAATGCATCATCGTCCTCTACTGTCACAACTGACAACTACGACGATGCATCCAACGCTGCTATAAAAGGTCGCATTACTGAAGATACCATTCTCGATTCACAGAAGCCGCTCGACGCACAAAATCTATTTACCGAAACGTCTGCTACATCACACCCATGGCCGCCTGCTCGACCCACTATTCCTCTATCAAGCCTATCGTCAAATGCCTCTGATATTAACTCTGTAGACAATCAACCTTCAATAGCTACAAGCAATACAATACCGACTGTCCCCATAGAACCTGATGAGCGTTCATTGCCAATGGTCACATCGTTGATTCATTCTATTAAAAATTGGTTTTTTGGTGGAAATTTAGTCGTACGGGTTGGTGTCTTGGTCTTGCTGGTGGGTGTGGTGTTATTGCTACGGTTATTGAGCGAATATATTGAGATTTCTATTGCAACCAAGCTCATGACGATTGGTATTGCAGGGCTTGGATTGGCAGGACTTGGCTATAAGCTGACGGCAAAACGGTTTTCTTATGGCATTACGCTACAAGGTACGGGCCTCGCGATTGCTTATCTGAGTACCTTCTTTGCTTATAGCGTTTATCAGATTCTTCCGAGTATACCAAGCTTTATTGGACTCGGCGTATTATCAGCTGTCACGATTGCGTTGGCAGTTCGGCAAAACGCTTTTCCGCTCGCGTTACTGGCATTGTCTGGCGGTTTTTTTGCTCCTATTTTGACCAGTGAAGACACAGGCAGCTTGGTGGTATTATTCAGCTATTACCTTTTATTAAATGTCACCATCGCGGTGATTGCTCATTATCGACCTTGGAAAATATTGAATCTGTTTGGGGCGGGCGTGACCTTTGGGCTGGCCTACTATTGGGGCATAAGTGAAAATTTAACAGCTGTCATTCAATCACAGCGCTGGCCTCTAGTGTTGCTAGTCGCGTTACACTGGCTTCTATACCTCTTCGTCGTCATTCGCTACGCGCAGCAAATTATCAGCTATAACACCTCCAATGAATTTGCATTCAATAGCACTCACCCAACCGATGGGTCAACAGACACTCTAAAAAATTCGGATAAGGAACAGACGACGTATCTGTTTCCTATCGATACAGGCTTATTATTTTCAGTACCCTTGCTTGCTTTTGGTTTATTCGCCGCGTTGCTAGATGATATTCCCAATGCTTTATCGATGACCAGTGCAATCTTTGCGGCTGTTTATTTTGGTTTGGGCTGGATATTTATCAAGCGCAGTCAGCGTTATGCCTTAATTACAGAAGGCATGTTGGCACTTGGGTTTGGGTTTTTAGCATTGGTTGTGCCCTTAGTGCTTGATGCAGAATGGATTGCCTTTGGTTGGTCGATACAAGGACTGGCACTGGTTTGGTTTGGCAGGCGCTCATTACGTGCGTGGTCCGTATTGTTTGGGCTATTATTGCAGCTGATTAGCATTGGCATGCTTGTGACGACAGCCGTATTCACGGGTAAAGATTATCCCGTATTGGCCTTGAGTATTTCGGCTCTCAGTTATCTGGCGACTGTCTTTATCTTACGTGCCAACAACTCACCGACGGTATTTACCGTCACATCTGGCAACATGTCAGAATCTGCATCAGCCTCTATATCCACTTATGCTGACTCGTTAGGCATCAGCACACGTGCCGCTCACCAATGGTTGCACTCAATCGACAGTCAAAGCCAAGTATTTAAATTTGTGTGGCACAGCCCTAGAGTGATCTCATTTTTGACTTTTACGGCAGTGGTATGGATGCTACACGTACTGATGATTGATTGGGATCATTGGTTTGATATTTGGCAGTCCACAACGACGCTCATTGCGCTCGCGGCGCTCATAAGTCTGTCTGCTTATTGGCTGATTGATCGGTATCAATCATGGTCAGAGATCAGACACCTGAGCCGCCCGTTATCATGGCTATTTTATGCGATGTTAGTGCTACAGCTACCACAGAAGTTTGAGTTTGATTTGAATTGGATAATGACAGAATGGCTGGTGTTTGCAATCCTAGTAGCGGGTTGGTTGATTGTCGGTCAGCTTTGGTTAAAGACATGGCATGCTGCTGGTGATATATCACGCTACTCTCAAGCAAGTTGGCTTGGCACAGGGATTTTATTAATCGCAGCTGGCGCTCATTATGGACTACCCGACTCTGATGGCGTCATGGCTATCTTGATTCCATATATCTTTATATTGGCAGGATTGTGGTTCGGCTATCGCTCTATTAATAACTATTCTGGTAATAATCGTTTTGGCAATAATCACAAGCAAGATGCGCAAGTAAATGACGTGCAGGCTCACGGATGGTTGTACTGGTTTGATTGGCAACAAGCCTTGTTTAACTGCGCAGCTGTTTTTACTCCGATTGCCCTACTGTGGGTCATTATTACCAACTGGTCGTATGACGGTATGATTTGGGATTTACCTTACTTCCCACTGTTGAACTTATATGATGTCACCTCTTGGCTGGTACTCTTGACTGGTTTTAGTCTGTATTACCTGTACCAAAATCGCCACGCTGACCCTTCAACTGCCTCAAATACGATTGCCAAACGCCAGCAAATATTAACCACGGACAATTTCCTCATTATCTTGGGATTGATCAGTTTTTGGCTGATATCTAGTATGTTAATCAGAACGCTACATGCCTTTATTGGTACACCACTGTGGGACGGCGCTCAAGGCGGCGCATGGAACAGCGAGCAAGTGCAGACAGGGCTGACTATTTTATGGACACTCCTCGCATTGGTTGCCACCATTATCGCCAGTCGCTACTGGCAGCGCGCACTTTGGTTTATGGGAATTGGTCTGCTCGGCATTGTCGTGCTCAAACTGGTCTTGGTCGATTTGTCACAGACCGAGGCAATTTGGCGAGTGATATCGTTTATTAGTGCAGGCAGCTTGATATTGTTAATTGGTTATTTGGCACCCTTGCCGCCAGTTGATAAAGAGCAAGTGTAGTCAACCCAATATAACTATAGTGCTGCCAACATTATATTTTCTTGCTTGCTGTGCCTTCGCAGACAGAGGCTACGAAAATATATCGTTGGCAGTGGGTTGGCCTTGTTGTATCTTTTTTATTTAGGATTCACTATAGATCAGTCTCAAAAGTAACTTTGCGTCGTGCCCGTGTGAAATTGTGCCGTGAGCATGCGGGTTCTGTAGTAAACTGGCATCATTAGAAAGTAAACGTTCATTGTTTTACTTTTAGCATTTTTTATAAAAGGTTATGAAGTCAGATGGATAAGAGAGCAAGTATTCAGTGGTTCCCTGGGCACATGAACAAAGCCCGCAACGAAATCAAAGAAATCATGCCGCAGATGGATGTGGTCATCGAAGTGATTGATGCGCGCATTCCTTATAGTAGTGAAAACCCAATGGTCGCAGCGTTGCGCGGCGAAAAACCCGTCATCAAAATCCTAAACAAAGCCGACCTTGCTGATCCTGAATTGACCCAAGCGTGGATGGATCATCTTGAGCAGCAAACCAGTGTTAAAGCGATTGCGTGCGATACCGACAAGGCCAATGATGTCAAACGCATCATCGCCATCTGCAAACATCTTGTTCCCAATAAAGTAGGCACAGGCCGTCAAATCAAAGCTATGATTATGGGTATTCCAAACGTGGGCAAATCTACTTTGATTAATACCTTGGCGGGGCGCGCTGTGGCAAAGACGGGTGATGAGCCAGCGGTGACCAAATCTCAGCAGCTGATTAAACTTGACGATGACATCATGCTCTACGACACGCCTGGTATGCTATGGCCAAAGGTTGAAAATGAAAATTCTGGCTATCGCTTAGCCGCGACGGGCGGTATTCGCGATACCGCGTTTGATTTCGCTGATGTGGCAAGCTACACCGCTGAGTATTTGATGCACGCCTATCCTGAGCTGCTAAAGACTCGCTATAAAATTGACGAGCTACCCAAGACCGATTGGGAGTTTTTTGAAATAGCGGGTCGTAATCGTGGCTGTGTGCGTTCAGGCAATCAGGTCGACACCTACCGCATGTCTGAGATTCTCATCAATGAACTGCGTAGTGCGAAGATCGGGCGTATCACGCTTGAAACCCCAGCGATGATTGAGGCAGAAGAAATCGTCGTTGCAGAACAACGTCTCGCTGCTGAAGAGAAGCGTAAAGCTAAAGAAGAAGAGAAGCGTTTACGTAAAAAGCGTACACGTCAGAATCGGAAGTAGGTTTGGTTTAAAACTTGCTTCTTAAAAAATTATCTTCTATAAAAAAGCCCTCATGGGCTTTTTCGTATTTTGCTTTAATCAAATTTTGCGCCAACACTTATGCTATAAATAATTTTCAGCTTCCATCTATCGTTAAGTAGTTATTTTTATTATATTATTTAATACAATCACGTTAAAGTTGGGTCGTAGCAAATACGCATATCAGGTATAATTGTTTACCTTTAAAACACTAGATAATAAAGCCTATGACCCAGCTAACCGCCAATTCTGAATCTTCTGACACAGCTTTTAACCACACCACCTCTTCTCTAAACTCCTTCGCCCCGCGCCTTCTCGATTGGTTTGCCGAAAATGGTCGCCATGACTTGCCTTGGCAACAGCACCAGACTGATACGCCCAATCCTTATATCGTGTGGCTATCAGAAGTCATGCTTCAGCAAACGCAAGTCACCACCGTACTGCCCTACTTTGCGCGGTTTATGGACACGTTTCCGACGGTGCAAGATTTAGCCGCAGCCGACTGGGATTTGGTCGCCGAGCATTGGGCAGGACTTGGTTACTATGCACGTGCGCGTAATTTGCACAAAGGCGCTAAGCAGTTGGTTGCAGTGATCGATGAGGCTGGTAATTTTCCGCAGACTTTGGAAGGCTGGGAGGCGATTTCTGGCGTTGGCCCATCGACCGCGGGCGCAATTATGGCGATGGGATTACACCGCTATGGCGTCATCTGCGATGGTAATGTCAAACGGGTTTTAACACGCTGGGCAGCCATAGACAGTGACATTACCAAGTCCGCCACGACAAAAGAGCTATGGGCGTTAGCAGAACGTTTAACGCCTAACGAGTGCTCGGGACTGTTCGCGCAAGCGATGATGGATATGGGCGCGACCTTATGTACGCGCAGCAAACCTGCATGCCTATTGTGTCCCTTAAAAGACGACTGCTTGGCACATGCCGAGGGACGCGAGACTGATTATCCCGTCAAAGCCAAAAAACAGCCCAAACCCAGTAAGTTTAGTGATGCGTTGCTTATTGAAAGTACAGATGGTGAAATATTGTGGCTACAACGCCCTGACAATGGCATTTGGGGTGGACTGTGGAGCTTGCCATTACAGTTTGTGGAAAAAGTTGACGGTAAAATGAATGGTAAGACTGCTACTAAAAAATCAGAAAATAACGAGGATAAGCCATCAGGTGATGTACGTAGTAATGAAAAAGTATACGAAGCAGAATTTACCACGGCTGAGCAAATTATCAATGAATGGCTGACAGAAAACGATTTAGCCGCAGCATCAACCAGTCGCACATTGCTGGATGATGACCCTATTAAGCATTCACTCACGCACTTTCATTGGTATCTGACGTCGCGGAAACTGACGGTTGATACGGCACAAATAACCGAGCTAAATAGTAAACTAGCAGCGGCTGAGACTGCCTTTAAATGGTTAACCCAACAAAAAGCGCGAGACAGTTTGGGTCTGCCTCGCGCCATGGAAAAAATTATTGAGCGTTAAATTTAGAATCGATAGTTAAACGTTGATGTTAATGCAAAACTCTAAGCGCTATTTTTAAAAATATCTTTAAAGGTAGGGCTTAGAACTTTTTATCATTCAAGGTTCTACAATATTCGTCTAGATTTTAAGACTAGACTCTAAGATTTAGGCACACGCAAACGCATCAAACCTTCTTGTTGTACGGTGGCAACCAGCTTGCCATTTTGCCAAAATTGTCCGTGATTGAGACCTTTGGCATTAGAAGTTGTATCACTCCACATGTCGTACAGCATCCATCCGTTCAAATCAAAATTACGATGGAAGTGCATCGAATGATCAATACTGGCCGCTTGCAAACCACTGGTCATAAAGCTCACACCATGGGACATTAATCCTGTACCGACCAGATAAAAATCCGATGAAAACGCAAGAAGCGCCTGTTGAATAGCAACCGGTTGATTGCCCAGCTCACGAATACGCAACCAGTTGGCTTGTTTGGGTTTCATGGGTTCAGGATGAATCGGATCACGCGGTTTGACTGGTTTAATCTCCACATGACGACGACGCATAAAGCGTGCTTTGAGCGCATCTGGCACTTTACCCACGTATTCTTCTTTTAAATCCTGCTCTGCCAGCAAATCTTCAGGTGGCGGATAAACGGGCATATCTTCTTGATATTCAAGGCCCTCTTCCATCGGTGAAAACGAGGCAATCATCGAAAATATGACTTGCTCCACTGGTGGTTTGCCACGCACTTCTTTGTATTGAATCGCCGTCACTTCACGCGCTGACAGACTGCGACCATCTCGCAATCGGCGCACTTGATAGATGACAGGCTGATTGATATCACCACCACGCAAAAAATATCCATGCAATGAATGACATGGTTTATCTTGATCCAGCGTATGCGCTGCGGCCATCATCGCTTGGGCGAGTACCTGCCCGCCAAAAATACGACTGCCAACATAGTCATGGCTTTTACCCTCAAAAACATCAGGGGTCACTTCAATAAGCGCTACCGTAGCGAGCAGCTCATCAATCAGTTGCGAATAATCGGACATGACGATATGTTTCCTTATTTTTATAAAAAACGCACAGCAGCTATCGATATCAATAAGGTTATGATATTGCGACAGATCCGTTGCGTTTGAATTTACAATAATATGAAATCACTTGTTAAAACACGCAAGTGAGATTTTAGAACAGAAAATACAGTCATAGCAGTGCTATCACTAAGCATTCATTACCTAGGTATGTGTTACAATTTGGCAAGGTAAACATATTACCCAATATTGGTTGCTTTGACTAGAGACTAAGCGCTTACTTACAAGTATCGCTCGATTTATTTAACGGCGATGATACAAAACGCCCTGTCTACACAAGCAATATAGATGATAAAAAACGAGATACTCGGTGGCATCTCGTTTTTTTGTTTTAAGTTTAAGGTTTTACGGCGACCAATACACGAATAGAATCTGGCACTAAGGATAAATTACCGAGCGCTTGCTCTCCTTGCGCTTTTAGTTGCTCTAGACGCTCAATCTCTTCAGGGCGTACGTTAGGATTGATGGTTTGCAGATGCTTGAGGCGTTTGATTTCACGTGACCATTGCTGGCTAAAGCGCGCGCTTGCCTGCGCACCAATCTCTGTTAGTTGCTCACGAGCAATGTCTTCGGCTTCATAATAACGCTGCTCAATCACATCCCCGCGCACTTTAATCACTTGGCGCGCACGATTTTTATCCAAACGCTCAATATGCGGCATAATCATGTCGGCGCTGATACGGGCTGACAAATCGCTGCCCTGCTCACTGATAAAGACGCGAATGTTCTGTGTGGTCAATGTCGCTGGCAGATTCAGGACTTTTGGCGCAATCGCTTCCACACGAAAATTCACTTCAAGCAATACCATGCCTTGTGGTACTGCAGCACTTTTTAGCATGGCAACCGTGGTATTACCAAAGGTGCTGGTGCTCGCCAGCTCATAGATGGCACGCATCAATGGATGCTCATGCGTGATGAAGTCAATATCTTCGCGCTGTAACGCTTGCTCACGCTCAAAGGTCAGCGTCATGCCGTCTTCATCACCGAGTGGCAAGCCATCGATATAATCACTGATCTCAGTGCTATCAATCGGGGCAATGACCCATGAGCCATCACGTTGAATATTGTGATCGATATTGGCTGAGGCAAAGAAGCGCTCGATAAATTGCGGCAATAAATTGTGACTATCAAAATCACGCATGGCATCAGCGATACGCCCTGCAACGCGCGGACGGCACGAATTGTACTCAAGCAGACGATCACGGCCGGCTTGTAGCTGAGCTTCTAGCCCCAAACGTGTCTGTAGTGCCTCTGCAATCACATTTTGTAAGGTGGTGCGATTGTCATCGGTATCCGCACCCTCAAGCATTGGTTTTAGCTCTTGAATATATTGCTCTTGCACGCTTTGAGCGGTTGGTGAAATCTGATTAAACATGTTGAGCGCATCGTTATACCATTGGTACAGACGCTCTTGCGCCGTGCCTTGTACGTATGGGACATGCAGCATGATTTGCTGTGTTTGCCCAATACGGTCTAGACGTCCAATGCGCTGCTCTAAGGTATCCGGATTGGCAGGCAAATCCCATAGTATTAATTGACTGGCAAACTGGAAGTTACGGCCTTCTGAACCAATCTCTGAACATAATAGTATCTGTGCGCCTTCGCTATCGGCAAAAAATGCCGCCGCTTGGTCACGCTCAAGCAGAGTCATTTGCTCAGTAAAGATAGCCGTCTTAATACCTGCATGTAAGCGCAATACTGCCTCTAAACTCTCAACTGTCGCGCCACTACGCGCAATCAGTAACACTTTATTGTGTTTGAGATCGCCTTTTAAGATGTCAATTAACCAAGGCACACGTGGGTCGTCCTCTAACCAGCCACCATCCGGCTGGTTTTCTTCGCCCCATAGCTGCTCACGCAATTTGCCATTAGTTTGATAACTGTCTTTCCAAGCCTCAGGTAATGGCAGTGGGTATGGCTGACTGCTACGACCATAAAAGCCTTTTACACTCTCACGTGTATTGCGGAACAAGATACGGCCCGTACCATGACGATCGAGTAACTCGTTAAGCGCATAGGTTCGCAATTTTTCATCGTCGTTGATTGCTGCAAGCTCGTCAATATTGATGTCTAACAAACTACTCAACGCGGCAATTTGACCCTCACTTACTGGCTTGTCTTCTATCAACACGCTAGCAACTGCCGCTGTTTCAGCAAATGCTTCTTGACCATCGATGAACTCATCTAAATCATCAAAACGATCAGGATCTAATAGGCGCAAACGGGCAAAGTGACTTTGCGCGCCAAGCTGCTCAGGGGTCGCGGTCAATAGCATGACGCCTGGCGTCTCTTCTGCAAAGTCTGCAATCAAATCGTATTTGTCGTTGCCGCCTTGCGCTTCATCCCAATGCAAGTGATGCGCCTCATCGACGACCAACAGGTCAAACCCAGCCTCCATCGCTTGGTCATACAAATCAGGATGGTCAAGCAGCAGATCCATACCAGCGATGATACACTGCTCAGTGGCAAAGACGTTTTGCTCAGGATCGTGCTCTTTGATCGCAGCAGTACGCACCAAATCAAACAACGCAAAGTTCAGATTAAAACGGCGACGCAGCTCAATCATCCACTGATATTGCAAACTGTCTGGTACAAGGATAAGTACACGCTCAGCCTTGCCTGTCAGTAGCTGCTGATGAATAATCAAACCCGCTTCAATGGTTTTACCAAGGCCAACTTCATCGGCTAGCAATACACGTGGCGCGATACGTTTGCCCACTTCATGCGCGATATAGAGCTGATGTTCGATAATATCGACACGTGCGCCCATCAAGCCTTTGAGTGGGTGACCGGCAAGCGCCGACTGCATACGCAAGATATCTTGACGCAGCTCGTACCAATCACCGCGCTCAATACGACCAGCGAGCAGACGTTCAAGCGGCTTTGCTAGCGTAATATTGGCCGCAAGACGGGTCTCCATAATGCCTCTTTCGTGCTCATCGACACCGTACTTGAGTACGCCCATGACTTCGTCAACCGCATTGACTGTATAGCATTTGCCGTCTTGGTCATAAATGCTGTCACCAATTTTGAACACCACGCGTGATAAAGGCGCAGAGTTTTTGGCATAGACGCGTGTCTCTTCACTTTGAGGGAATAGAATATGGACACATCGGTCGTCTACATCGATGACCACACCCAAGCCCAGCTCGGACTCCGTATCAGATAAATAACGTTGACCAACGGCGAATTCGGTGCTGTGCAATGAAGCAATAGAAATAGTCATAGGGCGATGTCTTTTGTACTCAGATGATAAGAAAATAAATAGCGATGGTGGCTATCATACGGCTAAAGTGACTCACGCATCACTACATCAAAATTCGGATGCGCGATACGCTCACATAAAACAAACCAGCCATTAAACCGAACCATTATATAACGTTAGCGGCTAGATGAGTGCGTTAAGTTGAATTTTCAAGAGAGGGCGTGCGATAGCCATTGATATTATAAGATATTTAGCAGATTCGTTTTTGACTAAGCTGAGATTTAACTAAGTACTAAGCTGATATTTGACTAAGCGTTGTCACGTGCTACATTAAGACGCTCAATGCTTTCAATATAAATTCAAAACAATAACTAAGGATGACGCATGCAAGCGGTTTTTTTAGACAAAGGCACTTTTTCTGATGGTATTGACTTACCCGCACCAGCAGGCGTGAGTGACTACATCACATATAACGACACGCCAAAAGACACAGACACCATTATTGATCGTTGTAAAGATGCTGACATCATCATCACCAATAAAGTCCAAATTGGCGCTGACGTCATCGAAAGCTTGCCAAAGCTCAAGCTGATCCAGCTGACGGCCACAGGCATGAACAACGTCGATAAAGAGGCTTGCGACAAGCATGATGTTGCACTTTACAATGTCGCTGGTTACGCCGTCAAAAGCGTCCCTGAGCATACCTTTATGCTGATGCTAACGGCTATGCGCGCAGGTATTCACTATCATCAAAAAGTCGCTGATGGCACATGGCTTGCCAATGGCAATTTTTGTCTGCTTGATATTCCGCTCATTGATCTAGAAGACAAAACGCTTGGTGTCATTGGGGTTGGTACGATTGGCAAACGCGTCACCGATATTGCTCGCGCCTTTGGCATGACCGTTTTATGGGCCGAGCATCAAGGACAAGCGCCTCGTAACGATGATTACACAGCATTTGATGAGGTACTCGCCCGCTCGGACGTCATTACCCTGCATTGTCCACTAAATGAACAGACTCAGCATCTTATTAACAAAGACACGTTGGCAAAAATGACAAAGCAACCGCTTATCGTCAATGTGGCGCGAGGTGGGGTTGTCGATAGTCAAGCACTGACCGATGCCATCAACCATGAGCAAATCATCGGTTACGCCAGTGACGTGTTTGAACAGGAGCCAATCGCAAATGACGACCCGTTACTCACCCTTGCCAATCATCCACGTGTGATATTTAGCCCGCACAACGCTTGGGGCAGCAAAAGCGCGCAGGAAACCTTGTGGCAAATGCTCAGCAAACAAGTGACTGATTTTATTGATAAGCCGTCAAAATAACTGATAACCTCAGCATTAAAGACTTGGTTGCGGCCAAGTCTTTACACCATTAGGTGAGTATAAAACGAATTAGCAGAACTGGGATAAATATTACCAAGCCTCTATCGCCGCAGGCACAGCAAGCAAGAAAAGTTTATACACATTCTGCCTGATAACGCCCTGTATTTGTTTTAACGACTAAAATGCAACCAATCGTCTTTTATCTGACGATATTTGAGCATCACGCGGTCACTAAGATAATTGTTGGTCACGTACCAAGGATAGCGATCGCCTTGTTTGGGCAGCTCATTTATGGCTCGTCTCACATACCCTGCTGATAACGCTCCCATCACGGTATCTTCTTGAATGTGTGCCTCGCTATGGTCGGTTTTTGCTTGTGGTAATGCCACTTGATAACGATGCTTGTGCATGTAATCCAGCAGGCGCATGACATACTGACACGCCAGATCAATTTTTAGTGTCCACGAGGCATTGGTATAGCCGAACAGAGCGACCATATTTGGTATCCCTTCAATCATGGTCGCCTTGTAGGTCATACGACTGCCGATATCGACTGCCTGACCGTCGATATACACGCTGGCACCGCCAAGCATTTGTATCTTTAGACCCGTTGCCGTGACGATGATATCTGCCTCTAGATGCTGACCTGACTTAAGCTTGATTCCTGTTGGCGTAAAGCAATCTATCTGATCGGTGACGATATCGGCACGCTTGTGATGTAACGCATTGAATAAGTCACTGTCTGGCACGGCACATAAGCGCTCATCCCAAGGATTGTAACTGGGTAAAAAATGCGCCACGTCCACGTTACTGCCTTTTAACTCTTTTTTGACCCCATGTTTTAATATCGCTTTCATGGCTTTTGGTGCAAAGATAGCCGCTCGGTAAATGCCTTGTTGCATCAATACATTACGGGCACGCAGCACAGTATAAGCCTGCTCTTTTGATAAAGGTGACAGACTACCAGACAGCCAATCAAGCGCATAATCATCGCCCGGTACACGGGCCACATAGGTCGGCGTACGCTGCAATAACGTCACATGCCGTGCGCATTGCGCGCTTTCTTGATCAACTAGCGCTGGCAACAGCGTCATCGCCGTGGCACCACTGCCAATGATCACCACTTTTTTGTCATCGTAATGAACATTTTGCCAATGCTGCGGATGCACTATCTGACCTCGAAACGCCTCCTCTTTCTCAAAATGAGGTCTATAGCCTTGCTCATAATCGTAATAGCCAGTAGCACCCACGACAAAATGGGCGGTTAGCGCAAACACTTCACCACTACTCTGGTTTTTTACCATCGCCGTCCAGCGCTGGGTCGTACTTGACCAAGACAGCTGCTGCACCTCGTGCTGGTAGCGAATGTGCTCCGTCACCCCAAACTCGCGCGCGGTATCGGCAATATAGCGCTTGATATCCGCGCCTTTTGCCAACATTCTGTGATCTAGCCACGGGCGAAAGCCATAACCAAAGGTCAGTGCATCAGAATCAGAGCGAACCCCAGGATAGGTAAATAAGTCCCATGTTCCGCCCAAATCTGCCCGTTTTTCTAATATCACAAATCGCTGAGCTGTCTTTTTCTTAGATGACCGGTTGCGCGTTACTTTATTGGCACCTTTACGACCAAATAGATGCTTGTGCTGTCGCTGCTGTAAACGGCATGCCATACCAACACCAGCAAGACCTGCTCCAATGATCAGCACCTCATAATCTACTGGCACGCTTGACGGTTTTTTAGAGGTAAAACGGTTTTTGAGCGCCTGTCTTGCCGTTGTCATATTAAGCATAATCTCATCCTTGTGTTTATATGTATGCTTTCACTTGCCGTATTTTTATAGTTGATTCACAAAGCCAATGCTAGCCTATCTTAAAAAGGACATGGGCTTTCCCAATCCATCCATGCGCCAAGCGTGGGATGTTTGAGGCGTAATTGCTGGGCGTGGAGATTGAGCCTTGGCGCAATTTCTAAAGCAGCGCCTTCAGCATAAATAGGATCACCAATCATCACATGGCCAACATGTACCATATGTACGCGCAACTGGTGACTGCGACCTGTTACCGGCTTCAACATGACGCGCGTGACTGACTGACCATTGCATACTTCATGAGCCACCACTTCGTATAAAGTCAACGCGTGCTTTGACCAGTCATGATCGACGATATGGCGTGGTTTTGTCATCGGCTCATAACGCACAGGCACGGATATCTCACCAGTGGCACCCACACTCTCCCACTGACCAAACACACGTGCTTGATATTTTTTTTGTGGCAATCGCTCAATAAACTGCTTACTGATATGGGTTTGCGCAGCAGCATTTTTGGCAAAAATAATCAGACCTGAGGTATCCATATCAAGTCGATGAATCAGCTTAACCGCTGGATTGGCACGTTCAAGCCGAGCAAGCAGGCTCACCTTGAGCGTTTTGCCATCGACACTTAGCAGTCCTGCGGGTTTATCGACCACCCAAATATCATCATCTTCGTAGACGGTAATGTCTTGCGCAAAGGTCTGAAAAAAATCAAGCGGATAAGCTTTTTCTTGAGCGTTTAGAGTAAGGACTTCTTCATCGGTAAAAGGCATAAAATGAGCTACTTATGTGGTTGGACTTGAACGTACTGAGTTATGAACCAGTTATTATGGGCGAACACAAAACGGGTAAGCACTTGAATTAAGGAGAAAAAAACAGATATAAATGTAAGTTTAAGAGAATGCTAGAAAACATAGGTGACAGACAAACCATAACCTGTATTGTTATGTTTTGATTTATTGTGCTAATAGTAATTGTTGAGCAATTTAACTGGCATACCTCTGCCAATCGCTGCCAAACATGTTAATATAATCGCACATTTTCACCAATTCTAAACCATTCTTTGGCTTCTTATTCTCTATCGTGACACCACTATATAGAGAGATACACGCTAACAGAAATAATAAAACAAGAGAGATAATATTATGTCAGACCTTATTGTTAACACCACTGATACAGATTTCGACCAAGACGTATTACAATCAGATGTACCAGTACTGGTAGATTTTTGGGCGGCTTGGTGTGGTCCATGTAAAGCCATTGCGCCTATTTTAGAAGAACTGGCGACTGAATACCAAGGTAAAGTTAAAATCGTCAAAGTTGATGTGGACAGCAACCCACAAGCAGCAAGCCGTTTTGGTATCCGTAATATCCCAACACTGTTTGTGTTCAAAGACGGTGAGAAAGTAGATTCAGTGATGGGTTTACAGCCAAAAGCTGAGTTGGCTAAAGTATTAGACAAGCATCTATAAGTTAATATTCGTTGGCATCAACCCGTTTGAGGTTCACGTTTTACAACGTAATGCTATGTTTCAGAAAGCTATCATCTGTCTTAGATGATGGCTTTTTTGCTTATTTTTTATGCAAAAAACTCAATTATATGACTTTTTTGGCAAAATTTATTGACAACCTCATTGTGAAGACCGTATAGTCTGCTGACAACAGAAAACTAACGGTTTTCTTAAGTGTCTTATTGCTATTCTCCTCGTGTTTATCAACAAAAACACAATCGTCATTATAAACACCATTGCTGAACGAAATGACTGAACACAATTACTGATACTGAGTTTTTGACGCAGACTCTTATGTGGCCTTCTTTGCCTTTATTTCTTATTACCTTGCATCAAACGATTGCAATCCGTACATAAGCTGACGTGTAAAATCAAAACTACATAAATTCTCGCTCTGTGCACACACCCTCTATCGCTATACTATCGCTGTTTTAATCAATGTCGTGACTTGTGCTGCTAATGGCATCTCTCATCTGATCAATTGCTAATGACCTATCTATGAATCTAACTGAATTAAAGAAAAAATCAATCGCTGAGCTATTGGCAATCGCCAAAGAAATGGGTCTTGACAACATGGCGCGTAGCCGTAAACAAGACATTATCTTTGCTATCTTAAAAACCCATGCCCGTAATGGTGAAGCCATTTATGGTGACGGCGTGCTTGAGGTTCTTCCTGACGGTTTTGGCTTTTTGCGTTCCTCAGAAGGCTCTTATTTGGCAGGCCCTGACGATATCTACGTCAGCCCTAGTCAAATTCGCCGTTTTAGTCTCAAGACGGGTGACAGTATTGCTGGTACGATTCGCCCCCCAAAAGATTCTGAGCGTTACTTTGCGCTATTGAAGGTTGGTGAAATCAACTTTGATACGCCAGATCGTTCACGTCATAAGCTTATCTTTGAGAACTTAACCCCTCTATTTCCAACTGAGCAATTGAAGCTCGAGCTTGGTAATGGTACCACTGAAGATTTGACGGGTCGTATCATCGACCTGATTGCTCCAATTGGTAAAGGTCAACGCTCTATTATCGTGGCACCGCCAAAAGCGGGTAAGACGATGTTGCTACAGACCATCGCTCAATCAATTACTCGTAACAACCCTGAGTGTTATCTGATTGTACTACTCATCGACGAGCGTCCAGAAGAAGTGACCGAGATGGTACGTACCGTACGCGGTGAAGTGGTTGCCTCTACCTTCGATGAGCCGCCACAGCGTCACGTACAAGTTGCCGAAATGGTCATCGAAAAAGCCAAACGTTTGGTTGAACATAAGCAAGACGTCGTCATTTTGCTTGACTCTATTACTCGTCTTGCCCGCGCTTATAACACCGTCATTCCTTCATCAGGCAAAGTATTGACTGGTGGTTTGGATGCCAATGCGCTAGAGCGTCCAAAACGCTTCTTCGGTGCGGCGCGTAACGTTGAAGAAGGTGGTAGTTTGACCATTATCGCCAGTGCCTTAATTGACACCGGTAGTAAAATGGACAGCGTTATTTTTGAAGAGTTCAAAGGAACGGGTAACCAAGAGATTACGCTTGAGCGTGATTTGGCCGAAAAACGCGTTTTCCCAGCCATCAATATCAAAAAATCTGGTACGCGCCGCGAAGAGCGCCTATTGGATGAAGACAAATTGCGTAAAGTTTGGATTTTACGTAAATTACTACAGCCGATGGATGGCGTACAAGCCACTGAGTTCTTATTGGATCGTCTCAAAGAGGCAAAAACCAATGACGAATTCTTTGAGCAAATGAAGCGTAAATCACAGAACTAAGACCAGCCAAGAATTTACTTGCTGACTAAGTAAAAATAGCGTTATTTATTAAGACCGCCTCTGTGCGGTCTTTTTGTTTGCGACTTTTCTCATTTAGAAATATACCGCATGTCTTTATCAAAACAGTTATCGTACTATCCATTTGATTACAATGACTCTATGCAAAACGACTACTATGGATACAGTGGGGCAACATATTTTACAGACATCTTGCAAAGCTTAGCGCTTTTACTACGCCTAGAAATAGTAATATGGGTTAGCATAAGAGCCAGTATAGATATACTCTGCTATCAGATATCGATAGTAGTATTTTTGAGATATTTGCTATGCTTAATAATCCTTACTAATGCAGACCTTATTATGTCTTGCGGTAGCACAATAGATTATTTTAGGATAATTACCCACAAGCTTTACTCCATTATGTTGGTATAAGCAGCTAGGGTAATGAAAATATCGTCTCCTGATTTTGACAAACCAAATTGATAACTTAATAGGTGATACTATGAAATTTGCTAAAACTATCGCAATGACTGCTCTTACTAGCTCAGCTCTTATCATGGGTGGCTGTGCAAGCGGTGGCTACGGCTACAACAGTGGTGTAAGCAATACTGCAAAAGGTGCTGCTGCTGGTGCAGCCGCTGGTGCATTGATTAGAAGTGGCGGAAACAGCAAAGACATCGCACGTGGTGCACTTGGTGGTGCTGCAGTTGGTGGCGCAGGTGCTTACATCCTTAACAACAGCAGATAATCGCTGAAGCCTATTTTAGGAACTTGATGCTTTACTGCTTTATGGTCTGATTCGAAGTGGTTAAGCCAATCAAAGATATCTTAAAATACAAAAAAGCCTGCAATATATGTTGCAGGCTTTTTTAATGGACAATTTTTATAATTAGAGGTATTTAATAAATACCTATGACAATGCACCACTAAACGTATCGCAAGATTGAATGTTGCCACTCTCTAATCCACGCGTGAACCACTGAATACGTTGCTGGCTTGTGCCATGAGTAAAATTATCCGGTACTACTTCCCCACCACTTGCTTTTGCTAGGCGATCATCACCAATTTGACCCGCCGCGTTAATGGCTTCATCAATATCACCTGCTTCTAAGAACTGCACACGTTCTTGATTGCGCTGTGCCCAAACGCCAGCAAAGCAATCTGCCTGCAATTCTTGTAACACTGACAACTTATTGGCTTGTGCCCGCGTGACTTGACGGCCAGCTTCATTGACTTGTTGCGTGATCCCTAATAAGGTCTGAACATGATGGCCAACTTCATGCGCAATGACATATGCTTGAGCAAAGTCACCAGCCTTACCTTGATTGTCTTCACTACCTGAGCCTTGTTGATCACCAGTAATACCTAAGTTCTGACGCATCTCTACAAAAAATGATGTGTCCAAATATACAGTCTGATCACCTGGGCAATAGAATGGACCAGTTGCTGCACTGGCACTACCGCATGCTGAACTGACTTGTCCATTGAACAGAATCAGTGACGGCTCTTGATAGGTGCTACCTGCTTCATTAAAGACCTGATGCCATACCTCTTCTGTATCTGCCAATACCACTTTTACAAATTGTGTGTCCCTATCAGTCTCTGTTGCAGGTTCAGTCGACGCCTCTCCACCACTGCCTCCTGCAATTACCTGACCTGTTTGCAAAGCGGTCATTGGATTTACACCAAATACCAACCACAAAATACCAGCAATGATAATACCGCCGATACCACCGCCTATCACCTTACCACCGCCCTTACTTGAGCGTACGTTCGTGCTGCCTCGTCTACCTTGCCATTTCATAATGCTATTCCTCAAACTTACGATAGACATTGCTATTCGTGTCAATAGTTATTCATATTATGTGCTTTTACGCTCAATGCTCTATTCTGCTGTGTGCATCTAATACAGCAAAATCCAATCGTTTGAAAATTCTTTAGATATTTTGTTTCTTCTTATGCAATTAGAAACGCCGCAAATGCCTCGTTTACTTCCGATTTTACTCATCACATCACAATAAAAGGCTAAAAAACATAGCAGAAATCTAGACGTAGCAGGCACTTGAGACTAGAGCGATGTCATTGATTATACGTCGATTAATAAGGATTGCTGTATTAAAAATTATACTATGTAAACAATATAAAAAATTATTTCACATTTTATTGTTACTTAATTGTACAAGCTATTTCTATTTAAATAAAAAACATATAGAATGCGTGAAAGCTGAGTAGCTGTGACTAAGATGAGTTGATTTCCGGGGTATCTTGGATTTCAACCTTTGTTGCTGCTACTGCTCATTTCATTTTTCCGGAGAATACCTTATGAAACTTAAATTACTTGCTCTAGCTGGTATCATGACTGCAACTATGGGCCTAACTGCCTGTGACAGCAACAAAGAAAACGCTGCTGAAGATTTATCTGACGCGCAAGAAGAAGTGCAAGACGCTTCTGCTGAACTAGACGACGCTGCTGCTGAAGGCGAAGTTACTGCTGATGCTGACGCTGCTGTTGCCGGCGCTGAAGCTGATATCGCTGAAGCACAAGCTGCAACTGCTACTGACGAAATGGACGCTGAAGTTCCTGTAGACGGTACTACTACTAGCGTAGATATGGCTAGCGAAACTCCTGCTACTGATACTGCTGCTGTTGAAGCTTCTGACGAAGTTGTTGTTGAGCAACCAGCTCAGTAATTTTATCTTTTATAAGATAAAAACAGTGTAATTAAAAGAGAGAGCGTATGCTCTCTCTTTTTATGTGTGCGATTTATTAAATAAAATATGGTAAAAACAAGTCATCGTTAGCGTCTTGCATCACACGTATGCTCTCGTCAACATACTTCGATAGTATAAGAAACGATGGTAGATAGTAAACTAGGATAGCAAAGCTATATTAAAATGCCAAAGCAGTCAGATAGCCAAGAACACCCATCATGCCTAGGCATCAAATAACTTCTCATCAACTTGCTGACGAAATTTTTGTCCCGTTTTAAATGTTACCACACGGCGTGCAGATACGGCCACCGGCTCACCTGTCTTAGGATTGCGTCCTGGACGACTATTTTTATCTTTAAGCTCAAAGTTGCCAAAGCCTGAAAGCTTGACCTCTTTGCCATCAATCAAACTCTCTGACAACTCATCAAAGAAGTTCTCGACCAAACAACGGCCTTCTTGGCGTGTTAGGTTAAGGTGACTCATCAAATGCTCAATCATGTCAGATTTGGTTAAGGTGCTCACAGTACGACTCCTATGCTATGTCGTGATGTCGAATATCATGGTTTAGCGTTACGAAGGTTAGTGTCAGTTATTATAAAGCTTTTTTGACGTCTTTTTAACAAAGATGGCATAAAAATCTTTTATTAATAACGACTTAACTTATATTCAAACTGGATTTTTTAGAACGATATCTTGTATTCATAATGATTGCTATGAATAATAATGCTCCATAGTCAAAAAATAAGACTATAGAGCATCTGGTATTTCAATGTGACATTTTAACTGTCACGCAGCTGTACAGCATGCTGCTCAGCCAACGCTTTTACCACATTATCAGTGGCTGTTTTTACGGCCTCATCAGATAAAGTTTGCAGACGGTCTTGCCATATCAAGGCAAAGGCTAGCGAGCGCTGACCTGCTGGCACTTTATCGCCTTGATAAACATCAAACAACCAAAGATCCGTCAACATGCTACCTGCGGCAGCGCGTATCGTTGATTCTAGGGTTTGCAAACTAATCTCACTGTCTACTAAAATTGCAATGTCGCGACGTACTTGTGGGAACTTACTTGGCGTACTGATGGCATGCTGTTCACGTGCAAGCGTCAGTAATGGCGCAAGTGACAATTGAGCGACCCAAGTAGCTGGTAAATCTAGCTGTTTGGCCGTATTAGGGTGCAATTGTCCAAGCCAGCCGACGTACACGTCATCGATATATAGCTTAGCGCTCTGGCCTGGATGCAAGAAGCTTAGTGCACTACGCTCATAGCGGATTCGGGCATTATCGATCTGTGCAGGAAGTAATTGCTCAATGTCATGTTTTAAGTCGTAGAAATCTAGTGCACGGTTTTGATAGGCTTGTTCATCCCAAATATCACCTACTGCTACCAAAGCGATGCTTGGTGTTTGTACCAACTCGCTGATACTGTGACCAACAAAACTTAGCCCTGTCTCAAAAAACCGCACACGTGGCTGCTGACGGTTTAGATTGTATTGTACACACGGCAATAAGCTTGACAATAAAGTACGACGCATCACTGCCAAATCACTAGAGATTGGATTGGCCAATGCCAGCACTTCTCCCAATGCTTTATCATCGAGCAGCGCTTCTAATTTGGCATCACTAAAGCTAAAGCTGATCGCTTCCATATAGCCATTATCGACCAGCGCCAGCTTCATTTCGTGCGTCAGGTCTGCGGTATCATCGTAGTCCATGCTGACTTGCAAATGTGGCAACACGCTCGGGATATTATCATAACCATAGATACGAGCAATTTCTTCGATCAAATCTTCCTTGATACTCATATCAAAACGGTACGAGGGCGGCGTGCAAATCAGTACGTCCGCTTGTTGCTCTACTACAAACCCTAGCTGAGTCAAAATGCGTACCATGACCGTAGGCTCAATGTCGATACCGATGACATCACGAACCTTAGTAATCGGTAAAGTAATAGGCACACGCGCTGGCAGATGCTCTTGGTTTTCTACATTTACGATTGACCCTGCTTGACCAGCCGTGACACCAGTAATCAAGTCACGAGCACGTGCTAGTGCAAGCGCTGGCAACTCAAAGTCTACCCCACGCTCAAAACGTTGCGATGCATCAGTGTGCAAACCAAAACGACGGGCGCGCGCAGCAATTGCTAAAGGATTAAAGAAAGCACTTTCTAGTACAATATTGCTTGTGCTATCCGTCACACTACTACGCTGACCACCCATGATACCAGCAAGCGCAAGGATACCTTGATCGTCAGCAATGACTAGTTCATCACCTGTTAAGGTAATGGTTTGTTCATTCAATAGAGTCAGGCTTTCTTTGGGTTGCGCCAAACGCACCACAATGCCACCAACGATAGTATCTGCATCAAAAGCATGCAGTGGCTGACCAAGCTCCATGAGCACATAATTGGTCACATCTACCAAGAAGTTGTGCGATCGTAGTCCGGACTGTACCAATGCATCTTGCATCCATTTTGGCGTGTCAATGCTACGATCTATATTGCTAATCGACTGCAATAAGTAACGTGGGCAAGCTTCTACCGCCGTTACCGTCACGGCGGGCGTTTTACCACTATCGGTGTCTACTACGTTATCAGCGATTTCTGGCATTTGCATAGGCAAATCATTGAGCACTGATATTTCACGGGCAATACCGCGTACACTGAAGCAATCACCACGGTTTGGCGTGATTGAGATATCTAGTATCTGATTGTCTAAGCCTAAATAGCTACGGATATCTGTACCAATCGGGGCATCCTCTGGTAGCTCAAGCAAACCATCAATGCTATCAACCAAATCAATCTCAGAAGCACCGCATAGCATACCGTTAGAGGCTACACCGCGCAGCTTACTTTTTTTGATTTTGAAGCCTTGTTTATCATCGCTCGGTAGTACAGCCCCAACCGTCGCAACGGGCACCTTCATACCAACCGTCACATTCGGCGCGCCGCAGACAATCTGCAATGGCTCAGCGTCACCGATATTTACCTGTGAGACACGCAGCTTATCCGCGTCAGGATGCTGCTCGACGCTCATGACTTCACCAACGATCACGCCTGTAAAGGCACGAGCAACCGCATAACGATCATCAATTTCTAGTCCAGCCATGGTCAACTGTTCGGCCAACTGTTCACTGGTATTATCAGGGTTCACCCATTGACGTAGCCACTGTTCGCTAATTTTCATAAGTCTCTCGGATCAGAATTTTATAATAAAGATTTTGAAGTAAAGGTTGGCACATTCACTTGTTATATGAACAAGGAGCACTTTTATATAAACAAAAAGCCCTCTAGCCAAACTGCTTTAAGAAGCGTACGTCATTTTGGAAAAACAAACGCAAATCATCAATACCATAGTACAGCATGGCAAAGCGCTCAATACCCATCCCAAAAGCGAAGCCTGTGTATTTGTCGCTATCAATACCGCAGTTGGTCAGTACTTGTGGATGCACCATACCGCAGCCCATCACTTCAAGCCATTTGCCATTATCATCTAGAATATCCACTTCGGCAGAAGGCTCAGTGAACGGAAAAAATGAAGGACGGAAGCGAACGGTCAACTCTTTGGCAAAGAACGCTTCTAAAAACTCGCTGATCAAGCCCTTTAATTCTGCAAATGTGCTTGATTCTGTAACCATTAGTCCTTCTAACTGATGAAACATCGGCGAATGGGTTTGGTCAGAATCGTTGCGATAAACGCGACCAGGACAAATAATACGAATCGGTGGCTCATTCTTTTCCATCGTACGAATCTGTACCGGACTGGTATGTGTACGCAGCAAATAATGGGCATCAAAATAGAAGGTGTCGTGCATGGCACGTGCAGGATGGTGTGACGGAATATTCAAGGCTTCAAAATTGTAGTAATCACTTTCAACTTCAGGGCCTGTCGCCACATTGAAGCCCGCTTGTACAAAATACTGTTGCATACGCTGGGTAATCATCGTGACTGGATGCAAATGGCCTTTTTTGCCACCACGAGCAGGTAAAGTGATGTCAATGCTCTCAGCCTTTAATTTGGCATTTAGCGCAGCGACTTCGAGCTGTTGTTGCTGATCGGTCAATACCTGCTGAATGCGGCTACGTACCTGATGCAACCAGCCACCATAGGTTTTTTTGTCATCTGCTTCTAGCTTGCCCATCTGTTTTGACCAGCTGGTGAGCAAGCTCTTTTTACCAGTCAATTGCACACGCAAATCTTGCAATACACGTGTGTCAGTTACTTGCAAAATCAGAGCTTCAGCCGCATCGGTAAACGCGATCAATTGCGCTTCATTAAGATCATTCAGTTCTGAGGATAAAGTCGGTAGCGCCGACAAGTCGGTAGTGGCAGCAGGGGTAGTCATAAGACGCATCATTCCTGATTTGAACGGACTATTAATTGTAGGGATTTGACCAAATATTGCAAACCATTTACTCAATCATTTTGATAAAAATTGAAGATTATGAATGGCTTGAATATTTAGACAGGGGCCAGCGTGGCCTGTACTAAACTTCAGTTTTATACGCACCACAAGCAAAATCATATAATATAAAAAAAGCCACCGACCAGCGGTAGCTTCTATTAATATCGTACTATTAATCAATATCAGTGCTATCCATTTAAATACTCACTTAATAACCTGAATATCTAAAGGATGGCTAATATTTAGGCCAATTCCGCTTTTGCTTTTTCGACCAATGCGGTGAAAGTTGCAGCATCATGCATAGCGATGTCAGCAAGTACGCGACGATCGATTGCGATGTTGGCTTTTTTCATGCCATTGATGAAGCGGCTATAGCTTAAGCCATTTAAGCGTGCACCAGCATTGATACGTGCAATCCAAAGACGACGGAAAGTACGTTTTTTGTTGCGACGGTCACGATAAGCATATTGACCAGCTTTGGTCACTGCCTGTACCGCTACGCGGTAAACACGTGAACGGGCACCGTAGTAGCCTTTTGCGCGCTTTAAGATTTTTTTGTGACGGCGATTTGCCTGTACACCACGTTTTACACGGGCCATAATTTACTCCAAGATATTTTAATCACTGTTAAGCGAATGATGATGCTGTTAGATAACAAACATCATTGTCAGATTGCAAAGTCAAATATGTTTAATTAAAGATAAATGACGATAGGCTATTAGATGTATGGGCACATACGACGAACTGCTGCTTCGTCAGACTTGTGCACCAACTTAAGACCACGCAACTGGCGAATACGCTTAGGTGATTTCTTGGTCAAAATATGGCTTTTGAATGCTTGCTTACGCTTGAAGCCGTTCGCTGTTTTTTTGAAACGTTTAGCGGCACCGCTTCTGGTTTTCATCTTAACTTTCATGATGATTTGCCTCTTTTTCTGTGTTAGAACCTGGTCGTCAAATAGTCGTACTGAATAATTGTCACTTAAATAACAACTAAACCTCTATTTGCCTCGAGGTGGGAGGCGCTATTTTAGCAGATAGTGCGTTGTTTTGCCAAGCAAAGTTTTAACGCGTCTTTAGCAAACAATGAGAATAACCCATTCTTATGAGCCGACTCCTCACATACCCTCTCAAAACCCCATTAAAGTTACGAATTACCGCCAAATAGATTGAATGTCAGCTTAAGCTGTGCTTTAGTAGACACTAACATTTGGTATAATCTAAGTACCAAAAATATAAGTCCCAATGATTCTGAATCATCTACCCTACTGCTCAACCATACAACCTTGCTCCTTTGATATCATGATAAGCAGAACACATCGCCTGTAATCGCTAGGAGAAACAACATGTCAGAAAAAAAATTAGACGTTGATGATGAATTCTTAGCTTTTGAAACCGTGATGCGCGTACGCTACGCTGAAACCGATGCAAATCAGTATCTAACACTCGAAGCATTGACAGCCCTTTTGACTGAGTCTTGGCTGAGATTTTTGTACGCTCAAGGCATCAAAGAAGTCAATGCAGACTATCAAGGTTTGATTATTGATGAGTTACAACTAAATATTCGCAGTCGTGTCAAAGTGCGTGAAGAGCTTTTGTTTGAAGTAGGCATTAAACCTTCCTATGACAATGGCGGTCATGTAGAAATAAAGGTCACTCGGATGCACACAGGTGAGTTGGTGGCACATGCAAGGAAGCATTTTGTCAATTACGACTTTAGGCTCAATAAAGTGACGGCACTTGATAGCACGATTAAAAAAGCGCTTTACCCACGTTTATGCAAGCATTAGTGCTATTTATTCCAACAAATAGTACTTATCAAATGAACCATATTTTTTATACATGGCTTTTTCTCTCAAAATATAAATAGAACGACCAAATAACGACACCTTTAATAAACGGATGAATGATGACTTTACCTGCTTGGCTAGCTGCCATAAAATTTAATGCTGATGGCTTGATTCCTGCAATTGCCCAAGATCACAAATCTGGGCGTATTTTGATGATGGCCTGGATGAATGCAGAAGCGCTACAACTGACCGCACAGATCCAAACTGCTGTTTATTTTTCGCGCTCACGTGCCAAGTTATGGCACAAAGGAGAGTCCTCAGGGCATACCCAGACTGTCCATGATATCCGCTTAGATTGTGATGCCGACGTTATTGTGCTGAGTGTCACTCAAGCGGGCGGTATTGCCTGTCATACAGGACGAGAGTCTTGTTTCTATCGACGTTTGGATCTATCTGGTCAGACCCCAGAATGGCAAACCGTGGACAAAGTTCTAAAAGACCCCTCTGACATTTATCATTTAAATACATCAGACGGTGAGACTGTTCAAAACACCAACTTGAGCACTCATGCCGATACTGAATCTAATCATACTTCAGTCGATGAGCGCTCTATCCTGCAACAACTGGATCACGTATTGGCAGAACGAAAACAAGCCGATGCCGATAGTTCTTATGTGGCAAGTTTATATGCCAAAGGATTAAATAAAATTTTGGAAAAAGTGGGTGAAGAAAGCGTAGAAAGTATTATCGCTGCCAAAGATTTTGCCAACTGTGATAAAAATAGAGACAAAGCGCAATACGATGATGCCCGTCATGAGCTTATTTATGAAGTGGCAGATGTCTGGTTTCATACCTTGGTTGGGCTGGCGTGGTTCGATATAGAATCAGATGCAGTATTAAATGAGCTGGGTCGACGCTTTGGTCTCTCAGGTATTGATGAGAAAGCAGCACGATAGATAATAGGCAACATGACAAAATAATCTTCTACCTGCGAGGATTGTATTTGGTTTCACCTATTTGTCATAAGCGCAGGTTATAATACAGTCTTTTTACTTCATACTATATTTGGGTGCTTTTTATTTAAGAGATCAATCTCCTATCTATTTAAAGCACTTATGATAAAGACTGAAAACCAAGTCAAAAGGATACCATTATGGGCAGTTTTTCTATTACACACTGGCTGATTTTATTGGTTGTGGTGGTAGTCGTATTTGGCACCTCAAAGCTCAGAAATGCTGGTAAAGATTTGGGCGGCGCTGTCAAAGGTTTTAAAGAAGCCGTTAAAGACGAGAACACAGAACACGCTAAAAAGCAGGTAGTGCTCGATCATGAAGGCAACGCATATAAGGGCGAGCGTACAACAAGCAACAAGGTTGATACTAGTAGTACCCACTCTACTCCTGTTGACGATAAGCACAATGTATAATGTTTATCGCATTTAGCCTGTCTCAATTAAAATAGTGATATTCAACCATTATGTTTGATATTGGGTTTTCTGAATTACTCCTCTTTGGTGTTATCGCCCTGATTGTCTTGGGTCCAGAAAAACTGCCTCAGGCAGCACGGACGGCTGGTCAATGGTACGCCAAAATTCGTCGAACCGTCTCTACCTTACAGTCTGAAATAGAAGCAGAGCTAGACTTGGCTGAAACACGGCAACAAATGCAAAAAGAGCTTGCAAAAATTCGTCAAACTGAGGCGGATATGCGACGTGAAATGGCAGAGATGCGCGGCAATATGAAAGAGTTTGCACACTCTCACAATCAGCACCTAAAAACCTCCCAGACTAAAACGGATAGCACTGACGATAGTCAAAGCAATAAGACAGATCGCGATGATATAGCCGTACAAAATACTGAACAAAGCACTGACGATATTTCGACCACCGCTACTGTACAGACAACTCAACCTCCTCAACCCATTGTTACCAGACCGTGGGAAAACATGTGGTTCCGTCTGGGTGCCTATGATAAGGCTCGTCGTCTACCTATGCCGCCCTATCTACCGAACCACAAAGCGGACACCTTACTAAACGCTCATTCATTAGAACAGCCAGCCTTCATCAAAAAACAGGAGGCTGATTGATGGGATTGTTTAAACGTAAAAAAAGCCGCCAAGAAAAAATCATGGATGCAGAGATTGCTGGGACGGAAAGCGAAGATCTAGATATCAATGTCAAGACAGATAATACCTATGAGGAGTCGGCCACCGATGTGTTAAGTACATTGGGTGATATGCCGATCACTGAGCATTTGATTGAGCTGCGTCGACACTTGATCAAAATATGTGTGGCAGTATTGGTGATATTTTTGGCACTAGCAGGGTTTTCGCGTGAGTTATATAACTTTTTATCAGACCCTCTAGTGGCTCAACTCCCTGCCAATTCCACCATGATTGCGACAGATATTACCTCCAACTTTATGGCACCGATACGTCTGACGGTATTTGTCGCAGCGTTTTTTGCAATGCCTTATATTTTGTATCAAATTTGGTCATTTGTAGCACCCGGTTTGTATAAAAAAGAGAAGAAAATTGCGATTCCAGTACTACTCTCCTCTATATTTTTATTCTATGCTGGCGTGGCTTTTTCTTATTTTATTGTACTAAAAGGCGTGCTGAAATTCTTCATTATGTTTGCTCCGCAAAACGTCCTACCGATGACAGATATAGACAGCTATCTGAGCTTTGCCCTAAAGCTGTTTATGGTATTTGGGTTAACGTTTGAGATTCCAGTCGTCACTTTGCTCTTGATATTGACTGGCATTGTCTCCATTCAGAGACTAGAAGACAAACGTCGTTATATTATCGTGGGCTGTTTTGCAGTGGCTGCTGTCGTGACGCCGCCTGATGGGGTATCTATGCTGATGCTTGCGATTCCCATGTGGTTATTATTTGAGCTTGGTTTATTGTTGGCCAAAATTTTAATCAAAGAAGAACGTACGCCTGTTTTATCCACGACTAATAAAGAGTAAAATAATGACATCCTCATTTGGCTCGATGTGAGTCTAGTCAATATATAAAATACAGTTTTGACTGTTTGACTCTTCTTATCCCATCAATAAGCGTAATGCTTATTATCATGATTGCGCATCATCACAATTTATCAGCCATTGTCTATGCAGTGGCTTTTTTTACTGTCGTTGTTTTTAATCACTCTCTGTACTTTAGGTAGCTTTATTATGTCCGCATCTATGCCAGCTTATATGAGCGACCCCACTGATGAGCAGCTGAGCGCGCTGAATATGGCCATGGATCATAAGTCATTCAAAGTGGTCGCTTATGCAGGTGCTGGTAAAACAACGACGCTCAAATTGATTGGTGAGCGCTTGCGTGGACGCGGTTTATATCTCGCCTTCAACAAAGCGATTGCTAATGACGCACGGCAGAAGTTTCCGCCCCATGTAGAATGTCGCACGTTTCATTCGCTCGCTTATCGTCATGTTGCTCGCGATATTACGGCAAAATTATCTTTGCCACGCTTTTCACCCAAGCGTTTGGGCGATGATTTGGGATTGCAGCCTGTACAAGTCCGTCGACAAATGGACGGCGTCAATAAGTACATTACACTGACGCCAGCACGGTTGTCTCGTTTTGTTAGCGATGCCGTCAGCAACTTTTGTAGCACACATGCCAGCTACCCTGCGCCAAGGCATTTATTGTTTCCCAGCTGGCTGGACGAATCAGACTCAGAGCAGCTGCGCGAGATGCTATACCCTGCTGTTGAACAGCGCTGGCTACAGTCGATTGATGCCCGTCATCCTGCGGGTATTGGTCATGATATTTATCTCAAACTCTGGGCACTATCCAAACCCAGCATTCCTGCTGATTTTATTTTATTTGATGAGGCGCAAGATGCCGATCCATTGATGATGGGTATCTTGACCCAGCAGTCAAGGCAGGTAATCTATGTGGGTGACGCGCACCAGCAGATTTATGAATGGCGCGGTGCGGTCAATGCCATGAAAAAATTGCCACTGCCGCAGACCTTATTGACGCAGTCGTTTCGTTTTGGTGAACCCATTGCAGAAGTGGCCAATACCTTACTAAAGGCCTTACAAGAAGAAGTGCCGTTAAAAGGCAATCCCAATAAACAATCCTCAACTGACAAAGGCATGGTGCATAGCAAAAAAGATGCCATCCTATGCCGTACCAATGCTGCTGCTATGGCACAATTATTGACAGGACTAAAACTCGGGCATCGGGTGGCGCTGCAAGCGGATACCGATCGTATGCTCAAATTCTGTCAGGCGGCAGAAAACTTAAAAAACGGTAAATCGGCATACGGCGTCCCTGAGCTAGCGTATTTTTATAATTGGGGTGATGTACAAGAATACTCTGAAACCAATGAAGGCAGTGATCTAAAAACACTGGTAAAACTGGTCGACGATCATGGCACCAATGTATTAAGCCAAGCGGTCAATAGTCTCACCAGTATCGAAAATGCCGACTATGTCATCTCAACGGCGCATAAAGCCAAAGGGCTGGAATGGGGCAAAGTACAGTTAGACGATGACTTCTATTATGATGTTACAACTAATGCCGTTAAGATAAGCCCAGAAGAATTACGCTTGCTTTATGTCGCCTGTACACGTGCCCAAAGTAACTTGGATATTCATCATATTAAAGACTTAATATCAGGATTACAGACAGGCAAAAAAGTAATTTTTGGCAATACTTAATTACTCTTTGTAGTTACCTATCCAGACTTTCAATTTCTATTTATCACGACTCTTTAGCAGTGAAACACAAGCATGAATACCGATCAGCCATGTCAAGTACGTAAAAACACGATCAGCCAACTGTTTGCCAATCCCGTTCGTCTCCTCGCCCCGATGGAAGGCTTAACTGATCCTTTAATGCGCCAAATCCTAACGCAAATTGCATCAGACTTGGGTCGTCCCTATGATTGGTCAGTGAGCGAATTTATTCGCATCACTCAGCATGTCTTGCCGGCGCATGTCTTTTATAAATACGTACCTGAGCTACATCATGATGCCAAAACGTCCTCTGGTACGCCTATTCATGTGCAGCTACTCGGTAGCGAGGCACAGCTGATGGCAGAAAACGCCGCTTATGCTGCCGAGCTTGGTGCGCCCGCTATCGATATTAACTTTGGTTGCCCTGCCAAAACCGTCAACAGCCATCGTGGCGGCTCCGTCTTGCTCGATGAGCCTGAAGTTATGTATGACATTATCAGCGCGGTGCGCGGTGCAGTGCCTGATCACCTTCCTGTCTCGGCTAAGATTCGTTTGGGCTATACCGATACAAGTCGTATGGATGATATTCGCGGTGCGATTGCGTCAAGCGGTGCTGATTGGCTGACTATTCATGCACGCACCAAAACCCAAGGCTACAAACCACCTGCTTATTGGGACAAGATTCAGAATTTTAATACGCTGAGCATTCCCGTCATTGCAAATGGCGAGATTTGGAATGTAGAGCAAGCACAAAACTGTATGGAGCAAGCAGCAACTAAGCATCTTATGTTAGGTCGCGGCGCGGTCACTCGTCCTGATTTGGTTGCACAGGTTGATAATAACGCTGAAAACCTAGACAACACGGCTACGCTATTATGGCAAGATTTGATTGCGCATCAGATTAAATTTTTGGAAGGTGCAGCGAAAAGCGATGTGGTCTTGGTCGGTCGTTATAAGCAATGGCTAGGCATGCTCACCAAAGGATTTAGTGAAGCGCAAACCCTGTGGGAAGAGATCAAGCGAGAAAAAAATAAGACAGTCATTATTAACGCACTGCAAGCCAGTGTACGATAATGACCAACTGTCTTTTTTTGATAAATGACGGTGAGAACAGCTGTTAAATTAAGTGCTGATGCGAATTGCTAAATAAAATAGCATCAAACAACAAGCAATAGACAGCACCCAAAGTATGGAACGAAACGTTGCCAAATTGGTGATATAAGCTACGCAATAACCAATCCGAATCAACACATACAGCCACGCCAATGTGTTAATAATCAATTGCGGTACAAAGAACAGCATCGCCACCAATACGGCAGCCAAAAATACTGGCAACGTCTCATAACTGTTTTGCTGTGCCGCATTTGCACGGGCGGCCGTACCTGTTGTCTGTTGCAAAAAATCACGCGGATGCGCGTTATCAGCCAGATGAAAGCCGCCAAATACCTTTGACAACATTGCCATCGTTACTGGCAGTAAGCTTGCCACTACCATCGCCCAAATGGCGGATGCGGCTGTATCAGAGACCATTCCAAAGAGTGCATTCATTAGCGTCTTTGCCCCTACCCTGCAACAATTTCAAAATCATGAGTGATGTTTACGCCACCTTGCGCCAACATACGACTGGCTGAGCAGTACTTTTCTGCTGATAGATTCACAGCCTTTTCAACTTGCTTATCCTTGATGTCTTTACCAGTCACGATGAAATGTAGATGGATATCCGTATACACCGCTGGTATGGTCTCAGCACGCTGCGCCGTCAGCTCGCAACGCACATCTTGCACTTCTTGACGAGATTTTTGTAAAATCGATACCACATCATAACTGGCACAGCCACCAAGTCCTAACAGAATCAGCTCCATTGGGCTGGCACCCTTTTCTTTACCGCCATCCATTTGTACATTGTGCCCTGATGGTGACACGCCCATGAATGCTTTGTTTTCTTGCCATGCAACACTTGCTTTTAACTCTGACATTTCGAGTAATCCTTATAGTAATTGGTAAATTATCTGTTTTTTATTTTTAAAAACGATCTAGCTTGCTAGAACGTGCCTTAATTTTGATTTTCATAATCACATGCAATAAATATGAGTCAATTGAAAAGATGCTCACAGGCAATATCAATCAATTGACTTATTTTCTGATCATCATTCAGCCATTTAGCTATTAATATTATCCTAGCTATAATGATTCGAGCAAAAACCTGTCCTAGTGTAGCACAAGCCAATATGAGGTTTTATAGCACCCTTGTCTTAGATTGTCGTCAAAATCAGCGCAATGCAAGTTGAATATTTCTCCTTTTATTGCTTATTTCTTATAAATGCTATTTATTAAAGGTCATCACCATTTTTTGTTCTAACAGCAACCTGTCCTTAACGTAAAATTTTCTAGAAAAGTTTACAAAAGTCCAATTATAACTACCTGATTTTAAACAGTAAAACTCGTGAAACATTTTATAGCAAAATACTGTTACACATTTTGCTTGTTTCTTGGTTTAATGATGGTAATGAATCCTATTCTAACTGGATGTCGATAATAATCACCCTATAATAATTATGATTGCTGTCACGATGTCTTGTCTGAATGGGCTATGTTTTAAACAAATTAAAAAGGTTTAGTCATGATAGATGCAGACGGCTTTCGCGCCAATGTCGGCATCATCTTGGCAAATACACAAGGGCAAGTACTGTGGGCAAAACGCATTGGTCACAACGCTTGGCAGTTTCCGCAAGGTGGTATCGACCGCGGGGAGACGCCGATGGATGCGATGTATCGAGAGCTCTGGGAAGAGGTCGGCTTACATCCGCGTCATGTAGACTTATTGGCAGTGACGCAAGATTGGTTGCGTTATCGGCTGCCAAAACGTTATGTACGGCATGGACAGCACCCTTTATGTATTGGGCAAAAACAGAAATGGTTTTTGCTACGCTTAGATGAGCCAAATACACAACATATCCGCTTTGATGAAGGGAAACCAGAGTTTGATCATTGGCAATGGGTCAGTTACTGGTATCCACTCGGACAAGTAATTCACTTTAAACGTGGGGTATATCGTCGCGCTTTGCAAGAGTTGGTGCGCGAACTCCCCCTAAAACAAGAGCTGATTATTCCTGAGCAAGACAACCACTTATTGGTGGAATAAGCCACTTGATAAAAACGTATTAAGAGATGTACACGATAATCGCTAGAAATCTTAGTGTTTATCGTGGACATTTTTTATGAGCGCAATTTACGAGGCGTAAGCACATTCTCGACTGGTTATCTCTGCAATGACAGTTGTACTTGTTTCACTATTTTTGGTCAAAGTCACAATACTTTGCGTGCGTGTGCCATAGGTTGGTACATCTTTTGCTCCATTGCCAAAAGCAACCGGCTTAATATAAACAGACGATAAGACGTGCTCAATTTCAACAGCCACACCTGTATGCGGCAAATGCTCTTTGGGTGCTTGCACAGTATCGGACAATACGTCAAAAGCAGCCTGTTGCCAGTATTCAGGTGAGTTATTTTCAGCAATGAGAGGCAGTACTTCTTGCCGCAGCCTGCCGCGTAATCGTTCAGTTTTGAACCAACTGTCTTCTGGTTGACCGTTGGATATCACATGCAATCCTGCGTACAACGGTGTGGGAGCATGGCCACGATTATTAACAATAACCGCTTGCGTTGCATCACCAATAATCAGATTAAAGCCGGCATAATCTTGCAATCTGATATTTCGCGCAAAATCCATCGGACTTAAAGCACTGGTTAAAAACTCAGTCACAAGCTCACCACGTGAGCGCTCATCACGACCAGCTTGCACACCATCACGAAAATTTAAGATCGCCGCCCAGCGTCCATTTTGTTGATATACACCATCATGCGCTTCTTGGTGAATCCCTAACCACGTACCGCCGCTTTGGTTGTCACGTCCGGCATAGATGGGCTGATCAGACCACTGATGCAACTCTTGTGTTGGACGCTCTAAAAACTCATCACGATTAGAGAGTAATACCAAAGGCAGCTCATCAAATAATTGCCAAGCAATGGCGACAATACACATAGTATTCCTTTTACAACAGTCTGTTATGGGAGTGATTTTTAGCAAAAATAAAAGCTATCTTTTAAAGCGAATTAACTAAAAAATCATTTTTTATTAATTTCCATTCAATATCTTATTGGCAGGATAACTGATTTGAGACGTCGAGCGTATCACTTGTGACTGCTTACTTGGTAAATCAAATTCCCACGCTACCATACCTTGATTGTCATTCCAATTTCGCTTAGTGACAGGCGGTGTATGAGTGACCGAAACTTTTAGACTGTCATCGCGACTGATAGGCTCACTGCCTAATACTTGCAAACGCACAGATCGGTTATGCTGGTTGGCAAATTGATAAGCTTTAGTTGTTGTTAAAATTTGCTGCCGACTCAGCACGCCTTTCTCACCCTGCTTGTCTTCATTTATTATCTCCTTTACCATGATGTTTGGGTCACGACCAAAGCCAATCCCCTGCTCTTTTAGCATCTGATAATTGTAACGCGATTGTCCAACGTAGTTATCGTCACGGTACAGCTGCAATGACCCATCTACCCAATCTGAAGTTAAGAATGGTGCAGACGCATACCAATAGGCAGCTGTCTCAATACTGGGCGTACTTCGAACCCACAGCTTACTACTGCCAGATTGCTCTCCAATGACCGTACGTACTCGTCTACCACCACTGGGAATAGTCACTAGTTGTGGCAACCGATACTCAATGAGACCGTTTTTATTTTGGCTACTAATGGCAAAGCTTGGTAGCGATGATCCAGCAATAGCATTGCCATACTCTTCTCTTCCAGAGACCACGACAGGCGTATTATCCGCCATAGGTGGTACATGCTCAACATTTTGGTTTTCTTCATAGAGTGATAAGCGCGGTACATAAGGCAGCTGTCCTGTCGTACTTTGGTTGGGGTTGGCCGTACTGAGGATCACAGGGACGTTGGTCCAATTCTCGCCCGTTTGTTGGGCAATGATTGCAGAGGCGGTGATATTTAGCTGATCACTATTGGTGTTTAGACGCGCTTGATATGTCGGCTTCCAACCTGCGCCTTGTACCTGATAATGCAATTTAAGAGTGCTTGGCGCGCGGCTGGCGGTACGTACACTCACTTGTGTCACATTATTAGAAATTGACGTTGAATTACCTGTCATCAGCTGATTCAATGTGTCTTGTGCACTTACCCGACGCTGCTCGATCTCCAAAATCTTTTGGTTAAGACTGGCGGCTTGAGTCTCTATATCGCGTGCGTTATTGGCAATAGTTCCATCCATATTGACTTGCGTGACTATGGTCAAATTTTGCAAGTATGCTTTTGCCAAGCGCGCCGCTTCTAATTCAGCATTGATACTGGCTAGGGTATTTTGCTGAGCCTTAGCATTACCTCGATATTGACATTGAGTTGCTTGCTCCCCCGCCAACTCTTGAATACTGACTTCACCAATATTGACGTTACCCATTGACTGTACGCTTAGACTCTCTTTATCAATATAAGGCGATAAGCACGAAAATACAACGGTTTGCTCACCACTCCCTGTGATCGGTAATGCCCGTGTGACGCTTGCCAAGCCTTGGTAAACGGTCACTTGCTCGATACTACTTATTGCCGCCTGTGCGCTAGACAATCCCAATATGGCACTGCCACCAAATACAAGCGGCAAAACAAAGCATCTACTCATTAAACTAAGCGGCGATAATGCGCATACATCATAAGTCGATAAAGACCAGAGGATTGGGCGTGCTTTCATATATCTTTCCCTAGAAGTGAAATATTAGAAGTGAAATCTCTCATAATGTCAGCGCACGTCTCATATGAGATAAATGCACAACAAAATATTAAATGTATGACTGCCACTTTTTATGATGGTTGGTCATAAATACCTTTATAAAATCATACTCTATTACATGACTGATCTAAAAACTATAGTTTACTCTTATCCATTATCAATACCACCTCTATTCGCCCAAAAAATTTTCCGACCACGGCTCTTATCACCGATACCTGCTGCATTTTATTTATTGTTTTTCGTACCTAACAACCAAAAGATGCGGCACAAGACAAATGCGTTAACTCACCCTCGCTGATTGTCGGTATAGCAATAATGTATGCCCGACGCATGAAATTTGCTATTATAGTCAGCACTTTATTACCAATATTATGATGCCCTTATGATGATTCATCCTCAGTACGATCCGGTAGCCTTGGCACTTGGACCAGTCGAAGTCCATTGGTATGGCCTCATGTATCTGCTGGCATTTGCCGCAGCTTACGGTTTGGCTTGGTATCGCAGCACCAAACGCGACAATTGGACGACTGATATGGTCTCCGACTTGGTCTTTTATGGTGCCCTTGGCGTTATTTTAGGTGGCCGCGTTGGTTACGTCTTATTTTATCAATTTGGTGAATTGCTACAAAACCCTGCCTATCTGTTCAAAGTTTGGGAAGGCGGCATGTCTTTCCATGGCGGTATGATTGGTGTCTTGCTTGGCATGTTGTACTTTGCCCGCAAATACAAAAAAACACCGTTTCAAGTGCTGGATTTTATCGTGCCTTGCGTACCAACAGGTTTGTTATTTGGCCGTATCGGTAATTATATCAATGGTGAACTATGGGGCCGTGTCTCGGATGGTGGATATAACTGGCTGACCTATTTCCCGCAAGCCGCTCCGTTTGATGTGCAGCAACTACAAGCCAATCCTCAGCTACAAGAATTGATGGTCGAAGTAAACGGACAATACCTATTGCCGCGCCATCCATCGCAGCTATATGAAGCGTTTGCTGAAGGTTTATTATTGTTCCTTTTTCTGTGGTGGTACTCATCAAAACCGCGTCCACGTATGGCCGTCACTGCTGTATTTTTATTAGGTTATGGTATCAGTCGCTTTATCATTGAGTTCTTCCGCCAGCCAGATGCTGACCAAGGGTTTGTGTTGCTTGGATGGCTCACCAAAGGTCAGATGTTAAGTGCGCCAATGATCATTATTGGCTTTGCCTTACTGATTTATGCTTACAAGCGCGGTATTTATGACTGGGGTAAGCAAGCCGCTTATTAAGCGTTATTTTTAGCGAGTATCAAATTAATAATATGCTTTGATAGCATAGAAGAGCCGTTTTATGAACAGTAGTAACCTTGATAGTAAACCTTTAAATAATAAAAATGAGCAGGCGTATCTGAATTTGCTGCATCAGGTACTAACCGAAGGAACAGAAAAAGGTGACCGTACTGGTACTGGTACACTCAGTCACTTTGGTGCGCAATTGCGCTTTGATTTAGCGTCAGGGTTTCCCTTATTAACCACAAAAAAAGTCCATTTTAAATCCATTGTTTATGAGCTATTGTGGTTTTTGAGTGGTAGCACTCATGTCGATTATCTGCAAAAAAATGGCGTCCGTATTTGGAATGAATGGGCGACAGCAGAACAAACCGCTCGCTTTAATCGTCCTGAAGGCGATTTGGGTCCTGTGTATGGTCACCAATGGCGTAATTATGGTGCAAGCCAGCTTGATGACGGCAGCTACCACAACGATGGCGTCGATCAAATCACACAAGTTGTTGAGCAAATAAAGAGCAATCCCAATTCAAGACGCTTAATCGTATCGGGCTGGAACCCAGGAGAGGCCGAACAAGTCGCCTTGCCGCCCTGCCATACTCTATTTCAGTTCTTTGTCGCTGACAATAAACTGTCATGCCAGCTATATCAGCGCTCAGCAGATTTATTCCTAGGTGTGCCATTCAATATTGCAAGCTACGCGCTCTTGACCCACATGGTCGCACAGGTTTGCGGATTGGACGTTGGTGAGTTTATCTGGACAGGCGGTGATTGCCATATTTATCAAAACCACCGCGAACAGGTTGAGTTGCAATTGACCCGCTCACTTTATGAGCTGCCAACCTTAACACTCAATCCCGATGTTGATGATATTTTTGCTTTCAACTATGAAGATATTAGCGTTAATGGTTATGAGTCACACCCTGCCATCAAAGCAAAAGTCGCTGTATAAATAGTGATTTTTACTATATTTTAAAAAGAAAAATAAGGATAAATTATGAGTTATGCCCACACTGAAGTTGCCCAAATCGCTGCGATTAGTAGCAATCGCTGTATCGGTAAGAACAACGAGTTGCCGTGGCATATCTCAGCAGATTTGCAGCATTTTAAACAGATGACGACCAGACAAAATGATAGTGGCATACAAGGTATTGTCATTATGGGTCGCAAGACATTTGAGTCGATGGGCAGCAAGCCGTTGCCAAAACGTGTGAGCTTTATCATCAGCACTCAAATGGATTATGCTGAGCAAAAAGGTCTGGTCGGCAAAGACAACGCCCATGTGGTGCATAATTTAGACGATGCCTTAACGCAAGCGGCCAGCCTTGCTCATGGTGCTCACCTTGATACGATTTGGGTCATTGGTGGTGAGCGTGTATTCAATGATGCGTTGATGTATACCGATCGTATTGAGCTGACACACGTCAATACTGATATTGCTGATGGCGATGCTTTTTATCCTGAACTACCAGAGCGCTTCAAAGCAGTAAAAGAGTCTGAGCAAATGCACGATGACAAAAGTGCTTTAAGCTTTAAGTTTGTGACTTATAAAGTAGAAGCCTAACGTTAGTCAGTCTTCTATTTAACTTTAATAAGATATAACTTAAGAGGAGAAATCAAATATGGAAAATTAAAAAAGCTCAGCAAGATTAATTGCTGAGCTTAAAAAACTTTTAGATAAGACAACTATGGAGCGAGACTCCATTGCTAGCACACTAATAAAGTTTATTTACCTTGGTAGGGTTCATATATTTTATAGTAAATGCTGATAATAGCAAATGCTAATAAACGTCTGTGCTTCATAGTTGTGAAATTTTCATCATAACTATGGAGGTCGTAATGACCATTCAATGCGGTTATCCTAGAGCTGTGCACGTACGTTGGTACTGGAGATATAGATTTAATCGTTGGGAACACGTTTGCGAGCATTGTCGCAGTTATCCAAATCAACAATTGAGTTTTGATTTTTAATAATCAAAATTTTCTAATACTAAAAAGACAACAGCCTAATGGGTGTTGTCTTTTTTTATATAATGAAAAAAGTTACTCATGCAATACTTTATAGACGGTTTTTGCAAGTACAGGCCCAATCCCTTGTACGCCTGCCAGCTCTTGCTGGGATGCACCAAGTAGTTGCTGCATACCACCAAAGTGATTGAGTAAGTCACGACGGCGCTTTTCACCCAACCCTGGTATAACCTCCAGCACTGACGACGAGCGGCGCTTGTCACGCTTCTTACGGTGCGCAGTAATGGCAAAACGATGCGCCTCATCACGAATATGCATCAATAAATGCAATGCCTTACTGTCCATCGGCAGATCTAACGGCTCATGATCGATAAAGTGCAAGACTTCAAGACCTGCTTTACGCCCCTCGCCTTTTGCCACACTGATGAGCAGCGTATCTCCCAAGATACCCAGCTCTGTCAGCACTTCTTTTGCGATACCAAGCTGGCCTTTACCCCCATCAATGAGCAACAAATCAGGCAATGGTTGTTTTTTATAGCGACGCGTCAAGACTTGTTTCATCGCGGCATAGTCATCACCGCCTTGAATGTCATGAATGGCGTACTGGCGATAATCGCGACGACGCGAACCCCCTTGATCAAAGACCACGCAGCTACCAATCGTAGCCTCACCCATCGTATGCGAAATATCAAAACACTCAATCCGATCAATGGTGCGCTCTGTAACATTGGTTAATACATCTTTTAGCGCACCAAAACGCGCATGCAGCTCTAAATAATCGCCCAGTTTGGTTTTTAGGGCGTTGTTGGTATTTAATTTTGCTAAATCCAACCATTCTGACCGATGCTCACGCACGCTAGTCTTGATGACCACCTTACTGCCAAAATGTGTCGCCAGCGCTTCACCAACCGCATTTTGGTCAGGTAGCTCATGACTTAAAATAATCTCTGCTGGCAAGTCATCGGTCACCTGAAAATAAAACGAGGTGATGAACGCCGATAAGTTGTCCGCTAGTGGCTCGCTACTATCGACATCAGGGAAGTAATTTTTACCACCCAACACACGCCCGCCGCGTACGGTCAATACATTGACGCAAGTCATACCTGCTTGACTGGCAATGGCAATCACATCAGCCTCGCCTTCTACCGTATAAACCGCCTGCCGCGCTTGTACTTCTCGCAGCATTGACAGCTGATCGCGATAAAACACCGCCTTTTCAAAATCCAATGCTTCAGCAGCGCCCTCCATTTTTTCAATCAACGTGCTATGGATATCACCAGAATCGCCCTTCAAAAAGCGAATGGTGTTATTGACATCTTCGCTATATTCCTCGGGTGACACCAAACCCACACAAGGCGCACGGCAACGCTTAATCTGATACTCAAGACAAGGACGCTTACGCTGCTTAAAAAAAGTATTGGTGCATTGACGCATTTGAAACATTTTTTGCATCAATACCAGCGTTTCTTTGGCAGCATGGGCTGAGGGGAATGGGCCAAAAAATCGACCTTTTTGATGATTACCTTTGCCGCGACCATAAGCCAATCTTGGATACGGCTTATCCGCTGAGATAAACACATAAAGATAAGATTTATCATCACGCAATAGCACATTGTAAGGAGGACGATGCTCTTTAATCAGGTTTTGCTCAAGTAGCAGCGCTTCCGTTTCGCTACGAGTAATGATGGTTTCGATGTTATGAATACGAGCCACCAGCGCCCGTGTTTTTGGATGATCAATCGTCTTGGCAAAATAGCTGTTCACACGGCTTTTTAGAGATTTTGCTTTACCAACGTACAAAATATCCCCATTTTTACCCAGCATTTTATATACCCCAGGTAGGTTCGGTAGACGTTGAATCAAATGCTTAAGGCGGGCTTTTTTATCGTCGACGGGACTCGATGCTGAGACATTGACCATAGAATTTTTTGCTCTCAAAAATGTGAGTAATACCAACATTTATGGGGCAACGTAAAGAGTTTTGCAAGCCAACGTACGATTTTGCAATCGCCACAAAAAACCAGCACAAGGCTGGCTTTCTGGATAAGACACGAAGTCTCTAGTGACGAAAATTCGGTAATAACGCTGGAATACCAGGCAACATGCCGACGATTGCCATAACCCCAGTTAAGATCACAAAAGTAACGACAGGAATAATCCAGCGACTCATTTTCGACAGGTTGGCACTGCGCTCTTTTGAACCAATAAGACCTAAGTTATCTAATACCAAAGTAATTGACCAACCAAAAGCTGGATTTACTAAGGCTGACGCAAATACCACAATGGCAGCAGACTGCGTTGTTTTACCTTCACGTGTCATCTCCATCCCCGCCTCAAGAAGCGGAATAAAGACCCCAACGATCAACGCCACACACATAACCGGTTCCCAGATGGCCAGATCCATAGGATAGCCCCAAATACCAGCGATAAGACAAAACAGCCCTGTTAAAACTGCTCCTGCGGGAATGGGACGCTTGGCAATCGCTGCGGGCACAATATAAGTTCCCCACGATGACGCAAAGTTTGCGCCACCAAGTATTGAGCCTGCAACTTGACGAATAGAAGCACTGGTCATCGTATCATCGATATCCATAAGCACACGTTCAGTACGTTTTGGATAGCTGATTTTTTGGAATACTTGATGACCTAAGAAGTCTGGTGACCACATGGCTACCGCTAGTACCGCAAATGGCAAGACCACAATAAAGCTTTCAACTGTGGGTAACCCCAACATCCAACCCGTATTTTCACCCCACCAGTACATTGGGTTCATGTTTGGTAATCCAGGCGCCGTTTCAAATGCAAATGGTGCCCCCATAGCAAACGCAACGCCGCCGCCTAATAAACAGCTGAGAGGAACCGCAAGCCAGCGCTTTTGAAAATTCTCTAGCACCGCATAGAGGATAATCGTCAGAAGAATCACCACAAAAGCAATATGTGCCATGCCAATACCTTCGGCCCAAGCAAATAGATTTTTGACTTGAGAGGTGGTTCCGATAAAACCCAGATAAAGTAGCAAACCGCCACACACGCCTTTGCTGGTCAAGTTTGCCAGCAAACTGCCTCCTTTACTGATTGCCAGCAGCAAACCAAAAGCGCCAATGAGCAAACCAAATGCCATGGGGTGACCACCCGTAGCAACGACAATAGGAATAAGTGGGATAAGCGGACCATGAGTACCAGCAAGGTTGGCAGTCGGTAGTAAAAACCCTGAAAATAAAATCACAAAAAATGAAACTATCAAAAGCTCATAGCGTACATTTTCTAAAACAAATGCATCGCTTAAACCTAACGGCCCTGCAAAAGTTGCCGCAATAGCACCGACCATCACCACTTTTCCAATGGTTGCGGCCATCGCTGGAATGGTATCTTCATACTCAAAACGATAATCGCGGAACGGCAAATTAGGCCGCCAGCGTTTTGGCTGCATGATCTGTAGTTCATGATTTAAGTAAGCATCACGATTTTCAAAATCTGAACTGGGCTCATGCAAATCTACATAGCTTGCGTGTAAATCATTATCAGAGGGGGTTGGGTGCTGCGGATTGGCTCCTGAAGTGGGAAGCTGTGTATCACTCATCACATTTCCTAATATCGGCTGAGGTTGCGGTTGATTAAGCCTAGAGATGTGAATGTTTATCCAATCTCTAAGCCTAGCCAAGAATTGCAGACTATTGTATGTCAACGAACCTTGAAATACGAACTTATAACCATTTAGAGATATTATGTTCATTATGGCGAGCCATCACTCAAAATTTATGACTGTCTTTCTAAAAGCTGTCTTTGTATTTTGAAAGTAACATTAGAATATAAGATACTGATACGTTACTATGAAAGTAATCAAGTGAAGCGTTTTTTCAGCTTGCTATCATTATTATGGTACTGCTGCCTTTAGCCACTTTAAGACTAGCGACATATATAATTTTTAATTATGATGAGAGCTTTTATTATCCATTGATCTTGAAGACTTAATAAACGTCTCTCGACTGGCAAATACAAAAGATTCAGAAGCAAGATAGTAGGATTAATTTATGAGTTTACTACCCATCAACTTTGAGACATTAAAACGCAAAGCCAAAAAGAACATCATGCCGTTGCTAACGCCTCATTTGCTCAAGCTGCGTATCAATACGTATGCACCCTATGTTGGCGCGGGTATCAAAATTGATCATATCGACCTTGATCAAGGGCTTTGCGTGGTGAGTATGGGATTGAATAGCCTGAATAAAAACATCGTTGGCACACAGTTTGGTGGCAGCTTGTACTCAATGGTTGATCCATTTTATATGCTGATACTCATGCACCAACTGGGCAACAGTTACGTGGTCTGGGATAAAAGCTCGCACATTGAATTTATTGCGCCAGGTAATAGCAAAGTAACCACGCGAATGAAGATACCCAGCTCTGAGATTATGACTATCCAAGAGCTGGCAAAAGATGGCGATGCTGTGTTTCGTGAATACCAAGCCGATATCGTCGATGATCAGCAAAAAGTGATCGCCACGATTACTAAGACAATATATATTCGATTACGTAAGTACAGTAAGTCTAAAGATCAAAGTAGTCGCATAGAAAATCTAGATGACTAGCTTGAAGGGTTAAAAAATACAGATCAATGCTGAGCGCTTAATTTAAAATTGTCTTTGCACATACAAAAACCCCAATCTAGCATTCGCATAGATTGGGGTTTTGTCTTTTTTGGTATGGCCCGCTTATTTATAAATAAACCTATGAATAAGGGCTTGTATCTACTTTTACCTTACTTTTAGTCAACCAAAAATTTACAATCAACTAAGAGCAATAAGCTGCTGCTTAAATACCAGGCGCAGTGTCAACTGCATTAGGTACGCCAGCGTCAGTTTTTTTCTGAGCTGAACGAGCAGGAAGCTTTTCGCGGATACGTGCTGATTTACCAGAACGCTCACGTAAGTAGTACAGTTTCGCACGGCGAACAGCACCACGGCGTTTCACTTCAATACTGTCAATGATTGGTGAATGCAATTGGAATGCACGCTCAACACCAACGCCGCTTGAGATTTTACGTACAGTGAACGCTGAGTTTACACCGCGGTTACGCTTAGCGATTACAATGCCTTCAAAAGCCTGTAGACGCTCACGCTCACCTTCACGTACTTTTACTTGAACCACAACGGTATCGCCGGGTGCAAAGTTTGGGCGCTCAAGCAATTGAGCGTTTTCGATGACCTGAACCAATGGATGCTTGTTGCTCATGAGAGTTATCTCCTCACATTAGATAATAGAGGCTTAACGCATATCACCTGTTTGTAATAATTAATCGTATCTCTTTATAATGAGACACAACGTAAATGGGTTATAACCAACGGCCATTATGTTATGACCCGTTTTATTATTGCTCAAAATTTTACTACTTAACTGTTTATCGAAATAACGTTCCATGCACTTTTTAAAAAAATTCAGCGTCATGAAAGCTACTTTTTATTTGCTTTTGCCAATGCTTTTAACCATTTTGCTTGCTCTACCGTTGGTGTAAACGCTTGCCATAAGTCTGGACGACGCGATTGCGTGCGACTGACTTGCTGACTAAAGCGCCACTTAGCGATATTGGCATGGTGACCTGAAAGTAACACTTCCGGCACTGCCATACCTGCAAACTCGTGGGGCTTAGTATAATGTGGGCAGTCAAGCAATCCATCAACAAAGGAGTCTTGCTCAGCTGACTTATCATCACCCATGGTATCAGGCAAACGACGTATCACACTATCCATCAGTACCATTGCTGGCAGTTCACCACCTGTCAGCACATAATCGCCAATCGATATTTCCATATCAACATACTGCGACAGCAAACGCTCATCAATACCTTCGTAACGACCGCATAGTAGAATCATGCCGTCATACTTAGCCATACTGACCACGCTGCTTTCATTAAGCGTTTGTCCTTGTGGCGACATATAAATCACCGGACAATACTCACTGTCGACACGGCAACCGTACTGACCAGCACGCAAGCGCGCATCCTCAATAGCTTTTGATAATGGCTCAGCCATCATCACCATTCCAGGACCACCACCATACGGGCGTTCGTCAATGCGACGATAGTTATCCTCGGTATAATCACGTGGATTAATACAATCAATCGTAACTTGTCCCTGAGTAACCGCCCGACCCGTAATACCAAACTCACGAATCGTAGCAAACATCTCGGGGAAAATACTAATGACAGCACAATACATCTGATTTCTACTTGAATAACGGCTAAAAAATCGGAGTTCCTATTGAAAACGCTTAGCTATAAAGCCAAAAGTTATACTAATAGTCACTTGGCCATGCCACAAGTACTGTTTTTTCAGTCATATCGACCTCTATTACCGTTTGCTTGTGCCAAGGAATCAGGCGCTCTTCTTTATCCAAACTGTCTGAATTTGCCGTCACCCGCATGATGTCATGGGCACCGGTTTCAAACATCTCAGTAATATTGCCTAAATACTCATCTTGCTCGTTGACAACGCGCAAGCTGACCAAATCCGACCAATAATATTCGTCCTCGGCTGTTTCTGGCAAAACGTTTTGCTCGACCCAAACGGTCACCCCGTTCATAGTCTCAGCAACATTACGGTCAGGAACTTGCTCAAATTGAGCCACAATTCCTGTCCCTTGCTCACGCCAAGCTTTAACAGTCAAAGGTTTCATGCCTGTGGCGGTTTTCATCCACCACGGCTGCATGTCGAATATCGCCGTTCGATCATCAGTATCACTAAATACCCAAAGCCAGCCTTTGATACCGTAAGGCTTTTTAAGCTGACCAATTTTCATAAGGGCACTAGCGTTTGGAACAGATGACATAACAGCTAACCTAACGATGATTTAAACAGCAATTATAAAAACAATTGAGTCAAAAGCGATAAACAGTTAATGGCGTACCCTGGTTAGACCAGTTACGCTATGTGTTCTAGAGTCTATCAAGTCATGCCATTGGCATCTTGATAACAGTCACAAAAACTTAAGCAGTTGCTTCAGTTTGAGCTGCAGACTTGTTGTAAGCTTTTGCTAATGAAGCAACGCGATCTGAAGGCTGTGCACCTTTTGCGATCCACGCATTGTACGCTTCCATATTCAAACGTACCGCTTCTTCAGACTCTTTAGCGAGTGGGTTAAAAAAGCCGATGTTTTCAATATAGCGACCGTCACGCGCGCGGCGTTGATCAGCAACAACTACTTGATAAAATGGGCGTTTCTTGGCACCGCCCCGTGCTAAACGAATAACAACCATGTGAATTCTCTCTTTCGCAGGTATACCAAAAAGGGCATAATTATATCACAGTCTTGATTTATTGAAAACATAAACTGTGCTTATTTAATTATTTATTAACAATAGCTTAAATGCGTATCGATGTACAATACAATTGCTAGCGATCCTTGATATTTAGCCCGCAATTTCTATGCTCATCTGCCCCTTACGTAGACCAAAACAGTCAGATACCATAGCTTATTTAAGTATTAAAGTTGGTAGCGTCACCACCTTTTAGAGCCATCAGTGTTACTTATAGATTGTGATACTCTATCACAACATGTCACTGCCATACCCTAATAGAGTTGCACTGATATAATAGTGAAAAGAGTCACGCCCTTGCGATATAAGTTGGGCATGGACTTCGTATTGGATTTAATAAAACCCATCTTCACACTTTGGATTCACATGACCAAACCAAACCCACCACCCCGCCGTAGAAGTTGGCTCGCGCGCTCTTATTCCAACACTTGGCTGACAACCTTGATGGTGTCTTTCATTGTTCTAATCAGTGTGAGCTTGTCGATCTTGTTTTTTTGGCGCAGTCTGTATTTACCCGAACTCAAAAACCATGCCCGCTACCTCACCAGCGAATTACGGCTCATGATTAGCGTCAACGAAGACTGGAAGGATCAGCCTGAAGTACGACGCTGGGTATACGAACATTCACATGTGGTGGTGGTAAACAATCCCAATGATTTTCCAAAAGTGTCTGATAAAGCCTTTGTAGGCGTATTTACTGACGTATTACAGCGTGAAATCAGCGCGCAGCTAGGGCGACCTGTTGAGGTATATTTTAAGTTCAAGCCAACACCGCAACTATGGGTACAAGACAGCCGAGATGATAGCTTTTGGATTCGCGAACCGGTGGTCTATTACTCGCAGTATAGCCCAGGATTATTGGTGCTATTTCTCATTGGTTTGCCTATTTTATCGCTATTAACCATCATCTTACTGGCACGACAATTAAACCGCCCACTACGATACTTACAACGGGCAGCGACCAATTACATTCGACTTGGCCACGCAACCACGCTGCCAACACAAAAAGGCCCTACTGAGATACGTCAAGTGAATATGGCATTTAACCGTCTATTCACCACGCTGAACCAAGCACAAAAAGAACGAACGATTATGCTTGCAGGTATTTCGCATGATCTGCGTACGCCTTTAACTCGTATGCGTTTGACCGCCGAGATGCTACCAGATGATTTTTTTCGTGAAGGGTTGATTTATGATATTGAAGACATGGATGCCATTTTGGAGCAGTTCATCTCATTTATGAAAGATGGCTCCGATGAACCTGTCAGCTTAACCAATCTAGACACTATCTTTAATGAAATTATGGTGCAATTTGCACCGATGGCTTTTGTTTATCAGTCAGAGTGTCACAAAGTGGTGCCCATACGTCCCTTGTCTATCAAACGCCTGATCATCAATTTGGTCAATAACGCAAAACGGTATGGCGAGCCACCAATTTATCTATCCGCGACTGTCGTGCCAACCTTTATTGAGACTGTTGCAGAAGACGATGATAATGTTGTTAGTGAAAATGTTGTCAATAAAGAAGCACAAGAGCAGCTATTGATATGTGTGCGCGACTGCGGTGATGGTGTTGCAGAAGACCAGCTAGAGCGAATCATGCAGCCGTTTGAGCGTGGAGAGACCGCCCGTACCACACAAGGCAGTGGTCTTGGTCTTGCCATTGTAGATCGTATTGCAAGATTGCATCACGGTACAGTAGAGGCTATCAACCACCCTGATGGCGGCTTGCAAGTCTGTGTGCGCATCCCTCTACTTTCTAAAGTAGCGGGCGATACAACCGTGCCTGCGGATGCAGAAAAAAACATCAGCACTGATAACAATGAGCTGAATCAAAAAACTGAAAGTAAATGATAAATAAGAGAAGAGAACCTGTGTCAGGTGCTGTGTTAAGACCATATTTTATACAGCGTCTAGTCTTTAGTCCCAATCATAGGCGGAATATATTTGGCACTGTTGGTAAACGCTAAGGGTTGAGTAATGTCTTCTTGCGCCGCTTTTAAGGTTTGAGTCGTGGATGGCTGCTGCAAGAATAGATAATAGCCCAAGGTTATCGCATTTAAAAGTACCAAACCGCCGAATAAATATGGCATCCTTTGCCCTCCTATATTTTCAAGCTGTTTTCAAAATCACTATCAGTGATGAACAGTCTGTTTATAGGTTAATCAAAGGATTCCATAATCTGATTAACCTATATGTTTACTTTTGACCAAAACAAACCTGTCATCTCATATGACGAATTTATTTGGCGTCGAAATCACGTTCGCTTTTCTCTTGCGTCAATTCATCCGCAGCAAGGATTTGTGTCAGAGGTTTGATCGGCCATGTCATGATAAATCGGGCGCCGCCGAGCTCTTCACTCTCATCGACTTTCATGCCACCATTAAACCAAAAAGCGATTCGCGACACAATCGATAGACCCAAGCCATAGCCGCCAGAGGCACGTGTGCGACTGTCATCCAAACGTGAGAAAGGTATGAACACCTTTTCACGGTCTGCTTCAGGAATTCCATGCCCATCATCTTCGACTGTCACAAAAGCATTACCCTTTTTGACCCCAGCACTAATGATAATTGTCGTTTCTGCATATCGTAATGCGTTACCAGCAAGGTTTTGAATCACACGGTGTAAGTAACGGCGATCTGCAATTGCCGTTACTTTAGCACTTGGTAATTTAGTCACGATTTTGATCGGCTTACCTAAGGCATTGGTCTCACGTTCGACTTGCTCCAATAGCTCTCTAAGATTGACCGGCTCCAAATCTAGCTTTGGTGAGCCTTCTTCTAGCTTAGCATAAGTCAAAATTTCATCAATTAAACCATTTAGTGCTTCAATATCTTCATCGATATAGTCACGCTGCATAAATCGAGAATCTTCGTCGTCAGTATCCGCCAACATATCTACAGCGAAACGAATACGGGCAACAGGTGTACGTAGCTCATGCGAGACCGCTCGCGTCAACTCGCGCTGTGACTCAATCAAACGTTTGATGTGCGAAGTCATCGCGTTAAAGGTTGCCGATAGACGAGCAATTTCATCTTGTCCAATGACCTGGACTTGAATATCCAGATTGCCTTTACTGACTTCATTAACACCAACTTGGATCAATTGCAGTTTGCGCTCGAGTGGGAAGATCAGTGCATAGACACCCAAACTTATTAAGAACATACTGATAAGAATCATACTGATGATCAGGTTGAGAGGAAACCAATTAAATAATGGTACAGGCCCAATCAAAATTGCCATGTCGTTGATTTCAGAAGGTACCACAATCTTAATGGCCGAATTGCTTTTACTACTATTGGTGTCCTGTAATGAAATAACCACTTCATCACGTCGCAAGCGCGCCATCTGATCTGTATCCAGATCTAATGTGTTTGCTGCTCTTAATTCCAATGGAAAGGTAAATTTTTCTTCTAATTGATCCAAACGTGCTCGTTTATCTGCCAATGTCATGTGATAGGACAAATCATCTAATAAGAAAACAGCGATTGCTCGTACTTGCTGTTCAGTCACTTGCGATATTCTTGCCGTCAAAACATTCTGTTTATCTGGCAGACGATAATAGACATCAGCGTAGACTGGCTGACTGACATAACGAACGACTGTACCACCACTTTCAAAACGTCTCAGTTCACTGCCGTTAAAATCTACTTCATCGATAGGAATAATACTGAATTTTGAGCCAAATAAGCTGCTGGCATCTGATAACCAGTATTCGCGCTGCTGCTCACTGTCCTGATGTGCGATTCCCTCACTCACCAGATGAAATGCCCCATTTGCCATACTTTCACGGTAGGACTGCACGCGTTCTTTATTGATTGTATCCATCAATAGCTGAGCAAACAATGCTACACACAGACAGACTATGAGTAGTCCAGCATAAATACGAACAAAAATACTATGTTTTAAAGAAGAAACTAATGACATACGTGCCGTGACCAACTTAATGAATAAAAACTGCTCATATTATTTATAAATGAACGCTACATTATAAATGATACGGAGCACTGTTGAGTAAAGACCATTTTGGCTGCTATATTCTACCTGATATGTGCCCACTTCATAAAACTGCATTCTAATCTTGTCTATTTAGTCAGCACTCATCAATAATCGCTTAATTAAACCACATAACGCTGCATTTAAGTTTAAAAATTAAAGTTTAGTCAAAAAAAAACCAGCGTGTAGGCTGGTTTTTTCTTTACTGTAATAGCCAGTAAGATACTAGATAAGCAAAATAGACTTAGTTACCCTCTTTCACAAACAAGTAACCTTTACTGCGTACCGTTTTGATGCGTTTCGGGTTTTCTGGATCATCACCAATTTTTGGACGAATACGAGAAATACGTACGTCAATTGAACGATCTTGACCATCGTATTCAATACCGCGTAAACGCTCGAAAATATCTTCACGTGATAAAATGCGGCCAGCGTTCGAAGCAAGCAACCACAATAGATCATATTCAGCACTGGTGAAATCAACCAACTCATCGCCTAGGTTGACAGAACGTCCACCATTATCGATAACCAGTTCACCAAACTCTAAGCGCTGTGGTACATCTTCTGATGGTGCGTTTTCTGAGCGACGTAGTAGAGCGCGAATACGAGCAAGCAATACGCGTGGTTGAGCAGGTTTTGCGACATAATCATCAGCACCCATTTCAAGACCCAATACTTGATCCATATCTTCAGTACGCGCAGTCAACATCAAAATAGGATTTTGATAATGAGGGCGAACTTCACGGCACACAGTAAGACCATCACTACCAGGAAGCATGACATCAAGTACGACCAAATCTGGTTGTTCATTGACGATACGGCGAATGGCGCGGTTACCATCAGTTTCAATTGCTACTTCTAAACCGTTTTTGACCAAGTAATCTTGCGTCAACATGGCCAGACGCTCATCATCCTCAACAATCAAGATTCGGGGGGTGTTGTCTTCTTCAGTCGTTGTCATTGTTATATCCTCTAATACATCTAATTTAAAAGCAGTAAAAGTAAGAGCGGTAAAATTAATAGCACCATAAACTGGTGCAATTGATGTTCGTATAGCTGTTACAAACTTGGTAGCACAGTATACTATTAAACCTACAGCTTCCTATACTATAGCTTATAGTCGTTAACAAAACCTATAAACTACACTCATTAAAACTTTAGTCTACGTCCGAATATTACGCACTCTAAGTGAATGACAGTGAGCAAAGTAGGTATATCAACCTTTTACTCTTTAAATATTTAGAAGTAATCAAGCTTAGTAGCTTTTACAGTAACATCGCGTTCGATTCCTACTCAATACTTATTATCTATCATATCTAATATAACGACATATTATCATTGTCGCTAGCAACATTTTTAATAATTTCTTAATATTGTTTTTTGCACTTATTATTCATATGCATATTGCGAAAAATACTCTCAATCACGCCTATACTACAAATGCTATCCTATTAATATCTCAGTTTGATACGCTCTAAGACAGCTAAGAGAGTGAATAGTAGGTATAAAAAAACAGCCCATAATGGACTGTTCTTTTATTATCGTCTAAAATCAGATTCAACCTTGTAAACAATAATCTTAAGCACGATTTTTATATTTACGGATGGTCTGTAGCTGTGCCACTGACTCTGCCAACGAAGCTAACGCTGCATTGGTTTGTACCGTATCAGACTGGTTGACTAGCATCTGTTCAGCTTTTTGGCGTGCTGCAACGATCTTACTTTCGTCAAGATTGTGGGCGCGCGTAGCCGTATCAGCCAATACTGTTACCATCTTTGGTTGTACTTCTAGCACACCACCTGATACATAAATTACTTCTTCTTCACCGTCTGGTGTTTGCACTCGCATTGCACCCGGTTTCAGCAAAGTAATAAGCGGTGTGTGACCTGGCAATACACCAATCTCGCCTTCGGTGCCAGTAGCTATTAACATGCTAATTTCGCCTGAATACAGCTCTTCGCGAGCACTTACGACGCGACATTGTAACGTTGCCATACTTAACTCCTTACAATCAAAACTGCGATGCGTTATACCTACCAGCAAATAGGCTGTGAAAACCTATCTGCTCTTTAGCAAATGCTAACACAACTTACGCTGCAGTAGATTTCATTTTCTCTGCTTTAGCGACTACTTCATCAATGCCACCAGCCATGTAGAATGCTTGCTCTGGTAAGTCATCGTACTCACCTGCAATGATTGCTTTAAAGCTAGCAATGGTATCGCGTAGTGCAACATATTTACCAGGTGCGCCAGTGAAGACTTCAGCTACGTGGAATGGTTGTGACAAGAAGCGCTGAATCTTACGAGCACGATAAACAACCAATTTATCTTCTTCTGATAACTCATCCATACCCAAAATAGCAATGATGTCTTTTAGCTCTTTATAGCGCTGTAAAACTACCTGTACGCCACGAGCAACATTATAATGCTCTTCACCAATGACTTGTGGGTCTAACTGACGAGATGTTGAATCAAGTGGATCAACCGCAGGATAGATACCTTGTGAAGCAATATCACGGCTCAGTACAACAGTGGCATCCAAGTGAGCAAACGTGGTTGCTGGTGATGGATCGGTCAAATCATCTGCAGGTACGTATACCGCCTGAACTGACGTGATTGAACCTGACTGAGTTGAAGTAATACGCTCTTGCAATAAACCCATCTCTTCAGCAAGTGTTGGCTGGTAACCAACCGCTGATGGCATACGGCCAAGCAGTGCTGATACTTCCGTACCTGCTAGGGTATAACGGTAGATGTTATCAACGAACAATAGTACGTCACGGCCTTTGCCAGTAGCAGGATCTTTCGTATCACGGAAGTATTCAGCCATGGTCAAACCAGACAGAGCAACACGTAAACGGTTACCTGGTGGCTCATTCATCTGGCCATATACCATTGCTACTTTAGATTTGCTAAAGTCTTCGGTATTTACAACGCCAGCTTCTTGCATTTCGTGATAGAAATCGTTACCTTCACGAGTACGCTCACCAACGCCAGCAAACACTGACAAACCTTCGTGTTTAAGAGCGATGTTGTTGATCAATTCCATCATGTTGACGGTTTTACCAACACCAGCACCACCAAACAAACCAACTTTACCACCTTTAGCAAACGGGCAAAGCAGATCGATAACTTTAATACCAGTTTCTAGCAATTCAGTACTGTTTGACTGCTCTGCATAACTTGGCGCATTACGGTGGATGCTCCACTTTTCATCAGCTACTACAGGACCTTCTTCATCGATAGGACGACCAAGAACATCCATGATACGACCTAGCGTACCAGTACCAACAGGCACAGAAATAGGTGCACCAGTATTAGTAACTGGTAGGTTACGCTTCAAACCTTCAGTTGAGCCCATCGCAATAGTACGTACGATGCCATCACCCAGCTGTTGCTGTACTTCTAATGTGGTTTCAGTGCCATCAACTTGCAAGGCATCAAAAATTTGAGGAACTTCGTTACGGTTGAACTCAACGTCAAGAACCGCGCCAATAATCTGTACAATACGACCGCTACTCATTGCGTTCTCCTTGAACTTCTATATATAGGTGTAGTCAATTATGAAACAGCAGCAGCACCGCCAACGATTTCCGAAATCTCTCGGGTAATCGCCGCTTGACGCAGCTTGTTATAAACCAACTGTAAATCGTTAATAAGGTCACCAGCATTATCTGTTGCTGCTTTCATCGCTACCATACGCGAGGACTGCTCAGAGGCAATGTTTTCCATTACCGCTTGATAAACAATCGACTCAATATAACGGCCAAGCAATTCATCAATCAACGTCTTGATGTCAGGCTCGTAGATGTAGTCCCAGCTAAGCTCTGTCTGTATGCCACTGTCTTCACCATCTAGTGAACCTTCTGGTAAAGGCACTAACTGATTGACGGTCGGCTTTTGTGTCATAGCATTGATAAACTGATTGTATACCACGTAAATACGGTCTAACTTACCGTTACTATAGTCTTCAAGCATCGCCTGAACTGGTGCATTTAGTTGTTCAAACGTGGGTTTATCGCCATAATCAGTCACTGCTGACGTCACTTTTCCACCAAAGTTTTTGAAAAAGCTCACACCTTTAGCGCCAATGACTGCAAACTCAGCTTGTACTGACTGGTCTTGATACTGCTGGATACTTTTAGATAAAGCTTTGAATAGGTTAATATTCAAACCACCCGCCAGACCGCGGTCAGAGGTAATGACAATATAGCCAACCTTATTGACTGGACGCGATACCATGTACGGATGCTTATAGTCTGATGAGGCATGCACCAAATGTGAAATAACCCGGCGCATACTATCAGCATACGGGCGACCCACTTCCATGCGCTCTTGAGCACGACGCATTTTACTTGCTGCTACCATTTGCATAGCACGAGTAATTTTTTGGGTGCTTTTAATACTGGTGACTTTGGCACGTATCTCTTTTAAGCTTGCCATAATGATTCCAATATAAGAGGGTTAAAAAGCATTGGCGCATGCAACAATCATTTAATATATAACATCAATCTTATAGAATAATATTTTATATCTTGTGCATTACGCGATCTAATACCGTCAATGGTTAAAACAGTGGCGCAAATATCTGGTCAGACAACGCGCCACTTTATAAACGACAGTTATAACCAATTCGGTTTAACCCGTTAAATTAATAACTGTGATTTTGTTTAAAGGTCTCTAAAGCTGACTTTAAACGACCTGCGATATCATCGTTATAGTTCGCAGTATCATCAATCTCACGCATCAATTCACTTTGTTCATCATGCATGTAACGTAAGTAAGCTTCTTCGAAAGAACCAATTTTTTCAACAGGAACGTCAGCTAAGAACCCTTCGTTTGAAGCATAAATAACAGCAGCTTGTTCAGAAATTGACATCGGCTGATACTGTTTTTGCTTCATAAGTTCAGTCACGCGCTCGCCATGATCAAGCTGTTCGCGAGTCGCATCGTCAAGATCAGAAGCAAACTGAGCGAATGCAGCCAATTCACGATACTGAGCTAGAGCCGTACGAATACCGCCAGATAGCTTTTTGATGATCTTAGTCTGAGCAGCACCACCAACACGTGATACCGAAATACCAGCGTTTACTGCTGGACGGATACCTGAGTTAAATAAGCTTGACTCTAAGAAAATCTGACCATCAGTGATTGAAATCACGTTGGTTGGTACGAATGCAGATACGTCACCCGCTTGAGTTTCAATGATAGGTAGCGCAGTTAAAGAACCTGTTTTACCTTTCACTTCACCATTAGTAAATTTTTCTACGTAATCAGCATTTACACGTGATGCACGCTCAAGTAAGCGTGAGTGTAAATAGAATACATCACCAGGATAAGCTTCACGACCTGGTGGACGACGTAATAGTAGTGAAATTTGGCGATAAGCAACGGCTTGCTTTGATAAGTCATCAAATACAATCAATGCATCTTCACCGCGATCACGGAAGTACTCACCCATCGTACAACCTGAATACGGTGCAATGTACTGTAGTGCTGCTGGCTCTGATGCTGAAGCTACCACAACAGTGGTATATTCTAATGCGCCTGTTTGCTCAAGCTTACGTACAACGTTAGCAATGGTCGAACGTTTTTGACCGATTGCCACATATACACACTTGATACCAGATGACTTCTGAGCGATGATCGCATCGATGGCCATCGCGGTTTTACCCGTTTGACGGTCACCAATGATAAGTTCACGCTGACCACGACCAATTGGAATCATGGTATCAACGGCTTTATAACCAGTCATTACTGGCTGATCTACTGATTGACGATCGATAACGCCTGGGGCGATCTTTTCGACTTTGTCAGTCATTTTGGCATCGATAGGACCTTTGCCATCAATAGGATTACCCAAGGCGTCAACAACACGACCTAGCAGCTCAGGACCTACTGGTACTTCAAGGATACGACCAGTACAATAGGCTTTTTGACCTTCTTGCAGCTTTAGGTAATCACCAAGTACTACCGCGCCGACAGAATCACGCTCTAAGTTAAGCGCCATTCCGTAGATTTCGCCTTCAAACTCAATCATTTCGCCGTACATGGCATCTTCAAGACCATGAATCTGCACGATACCGTCAGATACTTTGACAATCGTGCCTTCATTCTTTGCAGTTGCACCCGCATCAAGGTCTTGAATACGCTGCTTAATCAGGTTACTGATTTCCGCTGGATTCAATTGTTGCATTGCCTTGTTTCCTTTAATTTATGATAACCCGCCCACTGACTTAAATACTCTGATAATTACGTAGTTGTTATATGACTACGTTAATAAATAGTATTAGGCAGTTAGCTGTGTTTTTAACTGTTGTAACTTGCCGCGCATCGAATCATCAATGACTTTGTCACCGACCTTGATGGTGGCGCCTGCCAATAGACTCGGATCGACCGACTCGTGAATCACCACACTAGCATTTAGCGATGCGGCAAGACGCGTTTGAAGCGTTTCACGCTGGGCGTCGGTCAATGGATAGGCAGAGGTCACATATGCGTCAAGCTGCTTTAAGCTTATTGCCTTGTGGCGGCGATAATGCTCATAAACTTCAGGAAGCAGCGCCAGACGCTCTTGTTCTGATAACTGTTTAACGAAGTTACTAAGTGCTACTGATACATTTGGATAGCTGGCATTACTGTCAGGGCGAACCCCTCGAGTCTCACCTAACAATTGCTTAAAAGCAGAGTCATTAGGACTAGCTATTTGTGTATCATAAAGATCGATCAAAGCAGCTGACTTATGCTCAGCAGAAACAGCTGGATTGTCTAGCCAAGTGCTAAAAGACTTGTCATTGACAACGGTACTGGCAATAAATAAGAAATCTTCCCACTCATTTACTACCCCGTTTTCGTTGGCATAGTCAAACGCGGCTTTAGCGTACGGTCGTGCTAATGTTGATAAGTCAGCCATTATATCCTCACAATTACAGCTTCGCCGCCAGTTGGTCTAACATGCTGGCATGTTTTTGCACATCGACTTTGTCTTGCAAAATCTTTTCTGCACCAAGTACTGCTAGTTCAGCGACTTGGGCACGCAATGACTCACGCGCTTGATTGATTTCTTGGTCGATAGACGCTTGAGCTTGTTGACGAATACGCTCGCTTTCTGCTTGGGCTTGCGCTTTGGCATCTTCAACAAGCTGATTTGCACTCTTGTTCGCTTGCTCGATTAAAGCAGCAGCTTTGGTCTTTGCAAGATCAAGTTCGTTCTGGACCTCTTGCTCCGCGGTTGCCAAATCTGCTTTTGCTTTTTCTGCGGCATTCAGGCCTTCAGTGATTTTACGCTGACGTTCATTAATGGCACCGATCAGTGGTGGCCACACGAATTTCATGCAAAAAATCACAAATATTGCAAAAGCAATGGCTTGACCGACGAGGGTAAAATTGATATTCACGTGATCACCTCTTTGTTAATGAAAAATCAGTTTCATTGATCATGTTTGGCAGTCAAATTTTGACTATATTTAATAGAAAGCACTTGAGTACCAAACATTTACAACTGAGCTTTCGGATTAACCTGCTAGAGGGTTAGCGAACAACAATAGCATAGCAATACCAACACCGATCATCGGAATAGCATCAAGAAGACCTGCTACGATGAACATACGAGTTTGCAATTGTGAGCCAAGCTCTGGCTGACGCGCAACACCTTCTAAGAATTTGCCACCTAGAATAGCAAAACCAATACCTGTGCCAAGTGCGCCAAGACCGATAAGTAGCGCTACTGCGATAACTGTGTAACCACCTAATACTGGATCCATTGATGTATCCTCATTTACCTATTGAATGTCTAATTAATGTTCAGTTGATGATGCAAGCGACATGTAAACTATCGTCAGCATCATAAATACGAACGCTTGAAGTGTAATAACTAAGATGTGGAAGATAGCCCACGGTACCGATAACGCCCATTGAATCCAAAACGGCATTAGAGCAATCAGTATGAAAATCAACTCACCAGCATACATGTTACCGAATAGACGTAGGCCAAGTGACACTGGCTTAGCGATCAAAGTAACTGCTTCTAAGATGAAGTTGATAGGGATCAAAATTGCTTGTACGATTGGGTTTTTGGCACTAAATGGATGTAGTGTTAATTCACCAATAAAGCCGCCCAAACCTTTTTCTTTAATGCTATAAAAGATAATCAGTGCAAAGACAGAGAATGACATGCCAAGCGTGATGTTGGGATCAGTCGTTGGAACGATCTTAAAGAAAACATGATGTGGATCGTGGCCCATAGCAGCGCCAATTTGACCCGCAATACCTGGAATAAAGTCAACAGGTATTAAGTCCATCAAGTTCATCAAGAAGATCCAAACAAAAATGGTTAACGCCAATGGCGCAATCAATTTTGAAGTACCACTATACGAATCACGAACATTGCTATCAACAAACTCGACGATCATCTCAACCGCTGCTTGAGTTTTGCCTGGCACGCCTGAAGTGACTTTTTTTGCAACCATCCAAAAAATGGTACAAAATAAAACGCCCAGACCAATTGACCATAGCATAGAATCAAGGTGGATAGCTTTAAAGCCCATTAGCCCTGCTTCTTCAGCAGTATAGGCAACTTTCCAGCCCTCGCCCGGCAGATAGCCGTACGTCCAATTCGTTAAGTGGTGAGAGATATATTCTGATGATGTTTGTTCGGATGCCATAATGTAAGCTTCTTATTAATCAACGATTTAATCAACTACCAAAAATATGGTTGTCATTTGATGAGGTTTGATATATTTATTTATCATACTAATTAGCAAATAAATAAATTATATTAAAGCGCTCATATAACCAATAACATCCAACCCATAGTTCTATTACTAATGCAAAATGTAATAACTTGAAATAAATTTTGGTTATCAAAAAAGGGCTTATGATAATTCAGTAATAGCCCTTGCATGTATACGCAAAATTATTATATGTGTGCTTGCTTAATACCGTGTTTTCACAGCTGGCGCTTAGTGCAGCGCTTATAAGCAGAATATTGAGCCGCTTATATTAATGCAGCGTTGTATTCGTGTAAAGTCAATTATGATTTTTTTGTCCGTTGTATGAATAAGTTAGCCACTAGTAACGTTTACTAATATAGCTTTGTAAGGATAATTAAATTGTAAATATTTAATTATCTTGAACAGAACCTTCTGTCTATTCCATTACTCATTCATTGCATGTTGCGTTTGTTTCAAACGCTCATACAGCGGTTCAAAAATCATCGGTACTGTTTGCAAACAGCTTTTATGCTTTGACTTGATAAAACTAGTCATAGAGAAGCTGGACGGCAGGGTGACTTGCTGAGTGCTATTAATCAATTATCTGCATAGCGATTATTTATTAACACTAGCGTATATGCCACAACATCCAACTGTGACTAATTTGCATTACCATAAAACCGATAAACAGCGCAGGCGCTGATAGGGGTTGTACGGTAATAAAAATTAGTGCGAAACCAAACACGGTCAATAACCATTTGGCCATCTGACCTCGGTAAAGCTGGCTAACAATATGTTGGCGCGCGCGATAACCGGTATACCAAAAAATAAAAAAAGCGAATACTGCTTGAGTGACAAAACTAAGTAGCGCACCAATCGCGGTACTTTTCGCTATGGTCAACTGACTACTGTTAAGCCAAACCGTATCTAGTGCCCAAACAATCAGGATAAGAATAAATAATATCCATGCTTGGCGTTTGATATAGATGCCGATTTTATCTTTTTGTGTGCGTTTAGCAGGCTTGGTCATGAGTATTCCTATAGCATTATAGCAGCAGGATAATGTCGTATACCTATGCGTACGATATTTTTATCCTTAAACAGCTTACGCTATATCATTACTTTTTAACCAAAATAAAACGCTACTTATTATAAGGAGCCTAACTCCTTTAAGCAAGCATAATATTAAATTTGTCAATTATTTAACATCAAACCATGACCAAAACCAAGTCTTATCTACATTTGATTGACTTGATTTGTGCGTATACTAACACTTATTTGGTCAATGGTTGCATTTAATCTTATTTACCATCGATACAGTGATTGATTTGCTGCGCCATATTTGTCCAACCTTCTACAAATTCTTGGCTGTCACTCATGTCTTCAATTTGTACGGTAGTGCTGACTGGCTGTAGCTTAGCAAGTAGGCCTTTTGCTGCTGTGCTCTGATTGACCAAACACATCTGTTTAGTAGGACGATGTTCGTTCAACCAACGCAATTGACTGGCTTTTGGAGACAAGTGATGATCTGGGCTTAAACTGCCAGCCAGCTTTACTTGTGCTGCTTTTTCGATGTATTGATACGCATCATGATATGCCCAATAAGGACGAGCTTTTTGTCTGGTCTTTTGGATTTGAGCGACGGCTGCATCCATACGCTGAGCAAATTTTTCGGTATTGGCTTGGTAAGTTTCTTTATATTCTGGATTGGCGTTGCTATGAATAACTGCCAATGCGCGGGTGATGGCTTTAGCGTTTTCTGGATCAAGCCAGATATGCGGGTCAAGAGTACCTGCAATCGGTGCACCTGTGATATCACGAAGCGGATGACGATTAAAGGCCTTAAAATCGAATAGTGCAATGGCATTGGGTGCGGTCTTTAAACTTCCTGTAAGACTATTCTCTAAAGCGTCACCAAACCAAACCACATACTTGCTGTCTTTGATGGCTTTTTTATCACTCGGACTAATACTACCATGATGCCCGACATCACCAGCTTGTAGGATTTGATTGGCAGCGGGTGTGCCTTCAGTGACCGCTTGACTGAGCAGAGACATTGGATGGTTGCTGACGCTGACCGTTGCAGCTTGTGCCTGTAGAGCCAAAGAGCCAAGTAGCACAGCACCAGTCATCAACAATCTCTTTGATAAGACGTTTGAACATAGGGGAAGTTTGGAAACTGAGATCATAGTAAATTCTTAGATAGTTGAATAATAGAAGGATGAATCAATATCTTGGTATAACTTGGATGATTGAAAATAGAGGTATGTCGAGATAATTTAAGACAACTCCTCTGTTTTTCACTTTATTATGTTATACTATAACAATAAAAAATACTATGATAAAACAAAAAACACTATAATAAAATGAGCCATTTTATTTTTAGGAGCATGCAGTATGTCCAACAGTTTATCTATGTGCGAACATTTGCATGATGTACAAGACTTTACGCCGCAGGATGTAACTGAACGTTTGGCGGCAGCCAAAGAGCAATGTACCTCAACTGGCGCACGCTTTACTGCTTTGCGTCAACAAATATATCAGTTGGTATTAGAGGCCAACAAACCTATTGGTGCCTACGATTTAATCACCCAGTTGCAGCAAATGCGATCGTTGGAATCTGATATCTCAGATGAGACGCCAAAAGGATCATCAAAACAACAAGCCCCGAAGAACGTTGCACCGCCGACCGTTTATCGCAGTTTGGAGTTTTTATTAGGTGAAGGCTTGATTCATCAATTGACTTCTATCAATGCTTATGTACCTTGTTGTCATCCAAGAGCGCAACATACGGCAGCATTTTTGATTTGTGAGCAGTGCCAACGTGTACAAGAATGTAGTAGCTTACCCGTACAAGAGATGATGGGTTTTGCTGAACAAGACATTGGTTTTGTTGTCGCACGTAGTGTGATTGAGCTGAGTGGTTTATGTCAGACATGCCAGTCAAGATAAGTCGTATTATTACTGATACTTCTTATTTCTATTCTTTTTTAATTAAGTCGCTGTGACCTTATGAAAACTTCTGCCTTCTCTTCGAATAAACAATCAGTCTCCCCCACTGATACTCACGCTATCGATGATAAAACGCAGCTATTGAGTTTGCAAAACGTGAGTTACTACATCGGGCAACAGCGGTTACTCTCAGATATTGATATCGATATTGCTGTCAATGAAACAGTGAGTCTTGTCGGTCCTAATGGCGCTGGTAAGTCAACATTGGTGAAGCTGATTTTAGGGTTGATTGATCCAACCAAAGGTGGCATTAAAGCACATCAACCCTTGCAGCTTGGCTATGTGCCGCAGCGCTTTACTGTACCGCCCATACTACCGTTACGAGTAAGCGATTTATTGGGGCAAGCAAACAAAACAAGGTTAACGCCTGAGCAGCGCCAGTTCATCTTTGATAATTTGTCATTGACGCATTTATTATCGCGACAAATGCTACATTTATCTGGTGGGGAGACACAGCGCGTATTGCTGGCTCGAGCATTACTAGACAAGCCCAATTTATTGGTTTTGGATGAACCTATGCAAGGATTGGATCCTGACACTGAGGTTTGGCTTTATCAGTTCATCGATCAATTACCAGATTTCTTGCGTTGTGCCATGCTGGTAGTATCCCATGACTTACATTGGGTCATGAGAGGCAGTCGCCGAGTGATTTGTCTGAATAAGCATATTTGTTGTGAGGGGCAACCAAGCGAGCTTGCGATTAGCACAGAATTTCAAAAGCTTTTTGGTCATTACTACGAGCAGCCCTATGTACATCAACCTCACGCTTGTACACATAGCGCGCCAAGTGAGCTTGAGCTCTAATTATTACCATCAAACCCACCTAAGCTGAATGCATAATATTTGCATTCGGCGTTATGTTTTATAAAAATTTTACGGATATATATTATGACTGCTTGGTTAGCCATCATTGCCCCTGCTTGGATCGCTGGCAGTATTTTAGCGCTATTATCAGCACCCTTAGGCTGTTTGGTATTGTGGCGACGTATGGCATTTTTTGCGGATGCATTGGCACATGGCACCTTACTCGGCGTTGCCTTGGCAGTATGGTGGCAGTTACCAATGGGTATTGGTATTGGCTTGGTCAGTCTTGTGGTGGTATTTGGCTTAGTACTGATTGATGATGAGCGCCTGCCATCTGATGCCGTATTGGCAGTTGTGGCGGTATCTTTACTATGTTTGGGTCTATTAACCTTGACTCAGTTGACCGACCATCAGGCCAATGTGCTGGGATTCTTATTTGGTAATCTGCTTGAGCTAGATTGGGCCGATTTGCCGTTGATTGCTGGCAGCGTAGCCGTTGGATTGGGCTTGCTTATTTATATATGGCCGGCGCAAATCAAACTTGCCACCCATGAAGCGTTAGCCCGTATTCAGGGCATCAATCCAACCCGTCAGCGACTATTTTTTATGGGTGTGCTGGCAGGATTCTGCGCGATTGCCTTACAAGCGGTGGGTAGTTTATTAATCAGTGGCTTGTTGGTCTTGCCAGCACTCACAGCGCGCCTATGGTCAAAATCACCGAAACATATGGTAATCATAGCATTGCTTATTGCTCAGCTTGGTGTCACATTAGGCGTTTGGGGTAGCATTTGGCTCGATATACAGACTGGACTCTCTATCGTATTAATCCTAGCCATTTTATTCTTTGTGGCGCTAATCGTCTCAAAACTGATCGCTAAGAAGTTTTGGTCTGCTCGTCATTAATCGCTATATAGGGCCAAGCATTATTGTTTTGCCCTACTTTCTAATTCAACTTTATTTTATCAATAATGCTAGAGCTTTCATGGGCTTTATGTTATAAATTTTTCTTAGCATTATTGACAACCACGTTAGACTTTCGTTGAAGATGCTCATTGATGCGACGCATAACGGCAGTAAACGATAGAAGGCGCTTACTTATTTATTTTAACAACATTCATTGTTTTGACTCGATAAGGGGCTCATCCAATGCCAACCTATCCGGCTCATAAAATCAGCACAGTAGATAAACAGGTAAACATACTACAGATCACAGATTTGCACTTATCAACGCCTCTGACGTCTATAACGGATGGCGATGATAAAGCAGCTGTTTGTCAAGATTGCTTTGAGACCGTTCTACACCAAGCATTAAGTACAGAAATTCGTTGTGATTTGATTCTTGTGACTGGCGACTTGGTCAATCAAGTTAAGACCACGATTTATGATCATATTTTTGAGACACTACACGCAACTGGCATCCCGTTTGCTTGTATTGCTGGCAACCATGATGTCACCGATGAAGCAGGTTGCGATTTACCGTTTTTACAGCGTCAATTGATTCCTCAGCCAACCGATGCCCGTTTACTGAGTCGACATGTTATTGATACAGATTATTGGCAGTTGTTGTTATTGGATTCGTCTATCACAGGTAAAGTGGCAGGTGAAGTGACGCCTGCGGATATTGTTTGGTTGTGCAAAAGACTAGAGAGCTGCGATAAACCTGCTTTAATTGCTCTACATCACCATGTAATACCAGTAGATTCTGCTTGGATTGATGGTCATATGACAGAAAACGCCGAAGACTTTTGGCAACATATGGCAGCATATGAACATTTAAAAGTCATTATCAGCGGTCATACTCACCAAGATCAGATTCGTCATCGTCAAGGAGTGACGGTCTACAGCACGCCCTCTACTTGTTACCAGTTTAAGCCTTTTGAAAACGATTTTGCTTATGATAAAAGCACTCAGCCTGGTTATCGCTGGTTGCAATTAGCCAACAATGGAAAGGTTGCAAGCTGGGTTGAAAGACTGGATACTTGATGCCCAGATTTATTGACAACCTAATGATTCTAGGCCTTGTGCGCTATGGTTTTAGCCCATATATTTTGGTTGAATGTGGAAGGCTTCACGAGGTAAAGAGGTTGGTAATATGAAAAATCACTTCATTATTTTTAGAAACAATGATACAACTTATAAAATAAAACGAGGACTACCAGATATTGGATATTGGGCAGAATTATAATAGCTAGGATGGCTTGACCGACCACAAGCTAAGTTTTCACAGTCAACAATTTGTAGCATTGTATAGACGATGCTATTTAAATAAAAAAATATACAACAATATACCTGACTAGCCATGTGTCAATGTCAGCACATCAAGATACCGTACTATTAGATCAGCTGTGTTACTTGTGTCACCAAGTGGTAAAACGTTTAGTAAAGGGACAAATCTTAGCGTTGGTAAATTGATAGCGTCTTGTCTTTTGATACGTCGTTTTATTGAATTAATTTGAGAAAAGTAGGATACCTATATGAGCACCCTGACCACAAACCCGAGTGAAGTGAAATTTACTCCTTATGTGCCTGCCGAAGGCGAAGAGTATATGTCTGATGCGCAGCTAGAGCACTTCAAGGCTATTTTATTAGACTGGAAGAACCAATTGATTGGTGAAGCGGATCGTACTAAGACCTATATCCAAGACGAATCAAGTGCCATGCCAGATATCAATGACCGTGCCACTCAAGAAGAAGAATTTGCATTGGCTTTACGTACGCGTGACCGTGAACGTAAGCTTATCCGCAAAATCGACAAATCTATGGCAGAAATTGAAAATGACGACTATGGATTTTGTGAGACTTGCGGGGTAGAGATTGGTCTACGCCGTCTTGAAGCTCGTCCGACAGCCACCCAATGTATTGATTGTAAGACACTGTCTGAGATCAAAGAACGTCAAAATCAGGGCGCTTAAAAGACTTTCTCACATAATACGATGCGTTAAGTAAAAACACGAGCGACCATGCTATTGGTCGCTCGTTGCGTTTCATACTATGCAATTTTGACTAGCAATCATAAGTAATTGTCTTTTCTGCGCTAGAGTAAAGACAGCTGATACGTATGATGACCACCATGAACTAAATCTAACTAAAATAGACCTAGTTTATGCATATCTTTTTGCAGCCTTCTTTATTATTCTAGTCATATATCTCTTTTATCACTCATCTTTTATTTTACAAGTCACTCAAATCCTTATGCCAACGTCAATCACACCCCCGCCTATTGGCCGTTTCGCTCCTTCACCAACTGGTGAGTTACATCTGGGCTCATTAACGACCGCCCTTGCCAGCTTTTGCCACATAAAATCATTGGGTGGTCGATGGCTATTACGCATTGAAGATACGGATACCGAGCGCTGCGATCAGCAGTTTACTGAACAAATCCTAATAGACCTAGAAGCGCTTGGGCTGCATTGGGATGGCGATGTTATTTATCAGTCCGAACGCATCGATATTTATAATGATTACTTATCCTCTGCTCTGCGTCCTTTAACTTACGGTTGTGAGTGCTCACGTAAGAATTTGGAGCAGTATTGGGCAAAGGAGAAACAAACAAATCTTCTCGATGAGGCTAATCAATTACAGCCAAATAGAACGCATTATCCACGCTGCTGTGTCTCTAAAGAGCTAGATAGGCAGCAGCATAAGCTACGTATACAGTTACCAAATTATTGGATTGGCTTTAACGACGGCATTCAAGGCATACAATGGGACAATCCTCAGCAGACACTGGGGGACATGGTGGCTCGTCGCCAAGATGGTATGATTAATTATATATTGGCAGCGAGTATCGACGATGGTTTGCAGCAAATCACTCATATCATGCGAGGCTTGGATATCTTGCCAATGACAACAGCACAAGTCAGTATCATGCAGGCCGCTCAGCTGCCAGCCGTCGACCATTGGTATCATTTACCACTGATCTGCAACCCAGATGGGCAAAAACTCTCTAAACAAAATCTTGCTCAGCCCATCGACACACGTGACCCTAGTGGTTTAATTGCTAAAGCGCTCCAGCTATTACAGCAGCCTGCTGTTGACAAAGACACACCCACCAATATGCTCAAACAGGCGATTGCTCAGTGGGATAATACGCCTTTACAAGGCAAACAACAGCTCAACGCTATTGAGTAATAAGCACAAAAAAGCGCCGCCATTAGCGATGCTTTAACAAACTCAAAATTCACTTATTAAGACCATTATTACTATGAATGCTACTATAAGACTGGGATGAATTTTTCGAAGCCTCTGACGTGCCAAACACGCAGCAAGCGAGTAAAATTCATACCAGTCTTACCTCGCTATTGGCGTAGCGCTTTCAATTTTCATTTAGTAATAACGGCACTGACTCTTTTCAATCTCAGGACTCTCTTTGTAGATTTTCAATAGTAATGCAACCATCACCAAGCTAATCAGCATAGAAGAACCACCGTAACTGAAGAATGGCATGGTCAAGCCCTTGGTTGGGAGCGCACCCATATTCATACCAGCGTTAATGATTGTCTGCGCGATAAACACCACACCAATCCCAAACGCGGTATAGCTCATACGCATCTGTCGACGTTTTAGCGCGTTATAACTAATACGCATCGCACTACCAATAATTAGTGCCTCGAGTATCAATACCATAGCGACACCAACAAACCCCAGTTCTTCACCCGTAATGGCCAACAAGAAATCGGTATGCGCCTCTGGTAGATGCGAGAGTTTTTGTATGCTCTCACCATAACCCACCCCGGCAAACTCTCCGCGACCAAAAGCAATCAAACTGCGTGCTAACTGATAATCGGTATCTTGCACATCGTCAAAAGGATCGACAAACGACAGCACACGCACCAATCGATACTGTGCCGTTGTCACCATCAGAACGGCACCACCAATGGCGGCTGCGCCCAATGCTAAAAAATGCTTATAAGGGGCACCAGCGATATAAAAAATCGCAAAGATGGTACCTAAAATCACAACGAAGGAACCAAAATCTGGTTGTGACAACAACAAGATAGTTATCAGCGCAACCACCAACATAATCCGCAAAAAGCCATCCAAGCCATTACGTACTTCAAATGAGCGGCGCACCACAAAGTCTGACACAAAGACTATCATGACCAATTTGGCCAGCTCTGCCACCTGAAAATTGAAAACGCCCAAATTCAGCCAGCGTTTAGAACCATTAATTGGTGCACTAAACAAGGTGGCTACTAATAATAAGCCCGTGATGCCCAATAACATAAACTGAGTTTCAGTCTTATATAAGGTTCGTAAGGACACGCCATAATAAGGGATAGCCGCAATTATCAGACCGATGGCCATATATAGAAGCTGATTATCAAAAAAGTAAAGCTCTGTCATACCGCGACTGAGCGCAAAAGGAATGGATGCAGAAGCCACCATCAATAAACTCAGTACCATCATACAGCCGACGCTTGAGATTAAGATGGCACGGGCTGACGGTATAGATAGCACACCATCTGTACCTGAGGCTGGTTTTGGCTGAGATGAGGAACGAAACAAGGAAGAGAGCGCCATAATTTTATATACACTAACGAACGAAAAAACACGGCGTCTATTAAACGCCACCGTTTGAAAAATAAAAAGTAAATCGAATCAGATGCCGACAGTACGGCCCAATCCTGATAGAGGAATAATGTCGTACTCAACATCTATTCCCCGTTCAATACAGCCTTAATATGGAACATATCGTTGAGCGAACCATAGAGGCTACTACCCAATAGGCTAATCATGGTTGACAGTATCAGTAATCTATAGCCAAAACAATCATTTATACAGAAAATACAAGCGTCTACTTAATCAGACCACCTGATTGGCCATACTCAATTGATTGACGAGTTGAATGAAGTGTTCACCACGGGCAGCATAACCGCTATATTGATCAAAGCTGGCACAAGCTGGTGACAATAACACAGCCTGCACTTGTGATAAGCTACTTTTAGTCACTTGCGGTACAGTGGCAAAAGCATTCTCCATCGTCTGACACTGATAGAGTGCTACATCCTCGCTTAGCTTAGCTGATCGAAGATGCTGCTCGATCATTTTGGCATCTTCTCCAATCATCAGTACATGACTGACATATTGATTAATAAAAGACGTCAACTCACCAAATTGTTGACCTTTACCCTGCCCGCCTAAAATCAATAATAGCTTACCATCTTTTGGCGCATAGACTTCGCCGAGTCCTTGAATAGCGGCTATGGTCGAGCCAATATTAGTACCTTTCGAATCATTGAAATAATCGATATTGGTAACTTTGGCGACGTACTGACAGCGATGATCAAGTCCTGAAAACTGTTGCAAAGTCTGTAGCATGCTATCAAGTGGCAAACCGGCAAGCTCACCTAACGCCAATGCAGCTTGGGCATTGAGCAAATTATGACGACCTTTAATCAACAGTTTGTCTGCCGACAGTAGCCTTTCTGTACCGCGCGCAAGATAAGTTTGACCTTCAGAATCAATGATAAGACCATACTGCCCTTTATCAGGAGCCTGAATACTGGTGCTCACTCTAGGTAGGTTATCGGCAACCAGCGGGCGAGTGAGTGCGTCTTCTCGGTTAATGACCACAGATTTGGCACCTTGAAAGATGCGATGTTTTGCTTGATGATAGCCAAGCATATCGCCATGGCGATCCAAATGATCAGGCGACATATTAAGGACCGTGGCCACCTGCGCTCCCAAATTGGTCACCGTTTCTAGCTGAAAGCTGGACAATTCAAGCACGGCCAGTTCCATATCGTCATTGGCAAGTAGGGTCAATGCTGGTACGCCTATGTTGCCACCGACACCAACATTCACCCCAGCATCCGCTGCCATTTGTCCAACCAATGTCGTCACTGTACTTTTGGCGTTAGAGCCTGTTATCGCTACTATTGGTACAGTGCAAGCTTCACAGAATAGCTGAATATCACTGACAACGGGAATGTTGGCTTGCCGTGCAGCCGCCACAGCATCGGTATCAAGAGAGATACCAGGACTAATAATAATACGCGCCGCTTGTTGTAATAGCTCTGCGTCGATGCTACCAAACTGGCGAATGCTAATCTCAGGAGGTAACTGATTGGCTAACTTGGGTGCAGCTTGCGCGTCTGTGACAGCTACCTGATAGCCTTGATTGGCCAAATAGTGCGCGACCGATAGCCCCGATTGTCCCAAACCGACCACGACTTGTAGACCACTGCCTTTATGAAGTAAAACGTCTGCTGCAGTACTGGTGGTCATATCTATTCCTTCTATTAAATGCGCGAAATGGCATCAAACAAACCTAGGGTGGCAATAAGCAAAACGATACCATTGAGATGAGAAGCATCATAACGGTATCGTTTAGATTTCGGTACTGCTTTTTTATGACTTTATGCTATGATGCGCCTGTTTTTATATACAGAAGCTAATGTTATAATAGTCATTCTGATTTATATATGACTGGGTATTAATCCACCCGTTTTAGTTTATCATGTTGTCACTGTTGGCGCGCTATTGTCATCTCTTTAGCAACAGTCCATGTTGTGATAACGGTATATCAGACTATCGCTGTCATCTGACAGGTTATTTATCACTCTCTAACGCAGCAACTCACTGCTGACGCTATTCGTTATTATATACGCTATTTTTAATACCTGACTTTACGCATCCTATTTTAAACATGATTTTTAGGCAATCTCACAGCATTTATCCTCGTGTTGATGAATGTTGAGCGCATGCATAATGTGAGTAAACATATTTTGTACTGGTCCTTAATAATTCAATACTACAACGCGACACAACTCACGTTGTTGTAAAAATGACCCGCTATGATTATAGCGACGCAATCATTTTATCAGTGAATAATGATTACTCTTTTTGCCTCCAACCTTATACAGTTTACTTATGACATCTTTTATTGATAACTTACGTGATGAGTGGTTTTCCAATGTACGCGGTGATGTTTTATCAGGTTTGGTCGTTGCACTGGCCTTAATTCCTGAAGCCATTGCTTTTTCTATAATCGCAGGGGTTGATCCCAAAGTTGGCTTATACGCTTCGTTTTGTATCGCTGTGGTCATCAGTTTTGTCGGAGGTCGTCCTGCTATGATTTCGGCAGCAACAGGGGCCATGGCGCTGGTGATGGTCGATTTGGTTGCCGAGCACGGCTTGCAGTATTTACTGGCAGCGACTTTATTATGCGGTGTCTTTCAGATTGTGATGGGCATTTTAAAGCTTGGTAATTTGATGCGCTTTGTTTCGCGCTCAGTGGTCATTGGCTTTGTTAATGCGCTGGCAATATTGATATTCGCTGCTCAGCTACCAGAGCTAAACCCGATGACTGAAGGCGTCGGTATGACGGTTTATATCATGACCGCAGTGGGTTTAGCGATTATCTACTTGTTCCCGCTCATTCCTAAGGTTGGGCGTGTCATTCCCTCACCCCTTATCTGTATTGTTGGGTTAACCGCTGTTGCGATGTATATGAATCTTGATATTCGTAATGTTGGCAGTATGGGCGATCTGCCTGACTCACTACCGATGTTTTTGTTGCCTGATATTCCATTGAACCTAAACACGCTATTTATCATTGCACCTTATTCTATCGCGCTTGCCATCGTTGGTTTATTAGAGTCTATGATGACAGCCACGATTGTCGATGAATTGACAGACACACCAAGTGATAAAAACCGTGAATGTCGCGGCCAAGGTATGGCAAACGTCGTTTCTGGTTTTTTTGGTGGTATGGCAGGCTGTGCGATGATTGGTCAATCTATGATCAATGTCAAATCAGGTGGGCGGACACGGTTGTCTACCTTGATCGCAGGGGCGGTTTTGCTCATTATGGTGGTATTTTTAAGTGAGTGGGTCAGCCAAATCCCAATGGCAGCCCTCGTTGCAGTAATGATTATGGTCTCTATCGGTACATTTAACTGGCAATCTATTCGCGAGTTTAAAACGCATCCTATGTCATTCAATATTGTGATGTTAGCGACCGTTTTGACTACCGTGTTTACACACAATCTGGCTTATGGCGTGGGTGTGGGTGTATTGTTTTCTGCCTTGGCCTTTGCCAATAAGATTGGTCAGTTTTTAACCATATTTAGTGAGTATGATGAAAGCAGCAACACGCGCTATTATTATGTGCAAGGGCAAGTTTTCTTTGCGTCTACGACACAATTTTTAGGCAGTTTTGATACCAAAGAAGCATTGGACAACGTTCAGATCGACGTCAGCCAAGCACATTTTTGGGATGTCAGTGCCGTCGATACGCTAGATAAGCTGGTTATGCGCTTGCAACGTGAAGGCACAGATGTCAAAGTGGTAGGACTCAATCATGCAAGCCGAACCTTGATTGATCGCTTTTCTGTCCATGATCTTCGCGAGATTGGTTTGCTCGATTAATCAACGCTACATTTATTGATCGAACAGACCGTCAGATGTCGATCATCAATAAACGGTTGAATAAACAGCTGTATTGGCATAAAAAACTGGGTATCAATCTGACTGCCCTTAGTTGAAGCAAGCAGCTGCATCTTATTACTGCAATGATAGAGTGGTCTTATGAGTAATTTAAAACCCGATAGTGTGATCGCCTGCTTGGACTGCCCAGATCATGTACAGGCCGTATTAGAAGCAAGTATGTGGGCCTCTACTCGTATGCAAGCACCTGTGGGATTGCTACATTCTGTACCAAGCTTGCAACAAAAAGCCGCTGTCAATTATTCAGGCTGCCTGAATATCGATGATGAAAACACTTTGCTTGAGCAGTTTACAACCACAGAGCATTTGGGTAATTGTGAACTAAAATCGCAAGGCAAACTGCTGCTACATCAAGCCACCACTTACTGCGAACAGCAGCGCCACAAGCTCAAGACTTATACCTTACATCGCCACGAAAACTTGAGTGAGAGTATCGATTATGTCGATGATGAAGCACAATTGATTGTGATCGGTCACCATGTGACCTGCAAATCAACATTGGGCCAACTGATTAGAGTCAGTCATTGCCCCATTTTGGTGACTCATGCACCATTTTTGCCCCCTACTACGGCCTTATTCGCCTTCGATAATAGTCCAACGTCTCACAAACTCCTCAATTGGCTGTGCAAAACGTCCCTTGTTCGTGCTTTGACGGTTCACATTGTCATGGTAGGCAAAGAGAACTCTGAGAATTGTGATGCGCTACGTGAAGCCTATGCGCGCCTCAGGCAGGCGGGTATCAAATCTAAAAAAGCCCTATTAGACTGCCGTGATGTGACTGCGGCTTTGAATTACTATCAAACTCAAAACAATATCGGGCTTTTGATGACAGGTGCTTTTGGCCAATCTCGTCTGCGTGGCCTACTAAAAGGCAGCGATACCAAAAAACTGCTACACAGTACTAAAACACCTTACCTTCTTTTACCGAAAGATTACGCGTAGTTTTAGACCCAAGTCTCCTCTATCTAAGCGCAGAGTATGAGTAACATCAGGCTCTGCTACTTGTCTTTATTGCGCTCATCTCTTCATTCTCTCTTTATCAAATTCTAATAATGCCTTATTAAATCAAGTTAGCAAAACATCACATGAAATAAGGGGATAGCCTCCCCAAGCACTTAAAAAGTTGGTTATAATAAAGTTTTCGTTGGTTCACGCCAAAGGTCGATAGACATTAGTTATGCTGGCTACAATGGCTTTTACCGTTGTAGCAGAGTCAGTATCTTTTGCCACAACTGTCATCATTTTTAGAAAATATATCCGATTTACCTCCCCCTTGAGTAAATTGGCACAGTTCTTGAATGACTAATAGTAAGCAAGGCAGCGATACGATATATCCTAATGTCTCTATCAACCTGCGGCATCACACAAATAAGGAATTTTTTATGAAGCTAATCACTGCGATCTTAAAACCGTTTAAGCTCGATGATGTACGTGAAGCGCTTTCTGACATCGGAGTAAAAGGTGTCACTGTTACTGAGGTCAAAGGTTTCGGTCGCCAAAAAGGTCACACAGAACTTTATCGTGGCGCAGAGTACGTGGTGGATTTTTTACCTAAAGTAAAGGTTGAAGTGGCTGTTATCGATGAGATGGTTGAACCTGCAATCGAAGCCATTACTCGCATTGCTAGTACAGGTAAAATCGGTGATGGCAAAATCTTTGTCACAGCGCTTGAGCAAGTCATCCGTATACGTACAGGCGAGACAGGTCCTGATGCTATCTAACGCATCAGACCAATTTATAGATAGACCATAACAGTCATACCGATAGCTTATTGCATCAATTCAAGGGGGAATTAACATGCAAAACCAAATCTTCGAGCTCCAGTACGCACTTGATACCTTTTACTTTTTAATATGTGGGGCGCTAGTCATGTGGATGGCAGCGGGCTTCACTATGCTAGAAGCCGGTCTGGTTCGTTCAAAAAACACGGTTGAAATCTTAACCAAAAACGTCGCCCTTTTTGCTACTGCTAGTATCATGTACATGGTATGCGGTTACGCGATTATGTATGGTGGCGAGTTTTTCTTAAGCGGTATCGCAGGCGGTGAGACATTGGTACAAGATGCTTTAGCTGCTTCAGCAGAAAATGGCTTTGGTGGTGATTCTGTTTACTCCGCTGCGTCTGACTTCTTTTTCCAAGTGGTGTTTGTTGCGACCTGTATGTCCATCGTATCAGGTGCAGTGGCTGAGCGTATGAAGCTATGGTCCTTTTTATTGTTTGCGGTCATTATGACTGGGTTTATTTACCCGTTGGAAGGAAGCTGGACATGGGGCGGTAATGATGTCTTTGGCTTATACAATCTTGGCGACATGGGTTTTTCTGACTTTGCCGGTTCTGGTATTGTACATATGGCAGGGGCAGCAGCAGCCTTGGCAGGTGTTTTGCTACTAGGTGCACGTAAAGGTAAATATGGCTCTAATGGTGAGATACGTGCTATTCCTGGAGCAAATTTACCACTCGCGGCCCTTGGTACACTGATCTTATGGATGGGCTGGTTCGGCTTCAATGGCGGCTCTGTATTAAAACTTGGTGATATTGCCAGTGCCAACTCAGTCGCTGTGGTATTTTTGAATACCAACGCAGCAGCAGCAGGCGGCGCTATTGGCGCACTACTAATCGCTCGCTTAATTTTTGGCAAAGCAGATTTGACCATGCTCTTAAATGGTGCACTTGCAGGTTTGGTCGCAATTACCGCAGAACCCTCTACACCTTCTGCCCTGCAAGCCACTCTATTTGGTTTGATCGCTGGTGTCATCGTGGTACTGTCTATTTTAGCATTGGATAAAATAAAAATAGATGATCCAGTTGGTGCTATTTCAGTTCATGGTGTGGTAGGTCTGTTTGGCATACTTATTGTACCGATTACCAATTCAGGCGTCACGTTTGTCGGACAACTCGCTGGTGCTGCCACGATCTTTGTATGGGTGTTCGTTGCCAGTTTAATCGTGTGGTCTATTATCAAATTAGTGATTGGTCTACGTATCTCTGAAGAAGATGAGTATGAAGGTGCGGATATCGCTGAGTGTGGTATGGAAGCGTATCCAGAGTTTGTCAGATAACATGAGAATGCTTTACTAAATACTCATCCAACAAAAAACCCGCAGAGCCAAAAGGTTCTGCGGGTTTTTATTAGTTTTAACTTTATAAAAAATATACGATCAGCTTATTTCTTTTTCCATTGTTGACTGCGTGAAAATGGACCGATATACCCTTTAATGTTCAAGGTATTGCCACTTAAGGTAGCTGTCATACGATAGTCTTTACCTTTTGCTGGGTCAGTAATTGTACCGCCACTATATTTGCCATTGCCATCAGATTTCAGGCCTTTGATGACTGTCGTACCAATATATTGTTTACCCTTTTCCGTATTAGCAGCGATAAGTTTACCAGTCAACACGCCATTAGATTCAGTAATTTTTACAGTACCTTTTGGCTGACCTTCATCAAACGTCTGCCAAGTGGTATTGGCTAATGGATCAGCGGCAAATGCCATGCTAGCAATACTGATACCGGCAACAGCTAACGTGGTTTTTGTAAATAGTTTCATAGATTGACTCCCTTCATACAATGATTGCTCGAAACATGATGTTTCTGATTTCTATGCTTATCCTTTGCTAGAATTTCCTACTATAGGCACCGCGATTTTATATAATGTGAAAGATATTTATCGTGTTTGCCTGCTAGTTTTTTCAAAGACATAAGCGATGTCTTGAATTCATTATAAGCAATTTTTAGCGTTTGCCTAGTAATTTTTTTACGCATTATTATTTCCATAAAACAAAACCATATCAAAGAGTTACAGAAAGGGGTTGTCGATATTTTTGTCCAATTGGTCATCTTTTTCTTTTGACTTACCCTCTTGCTTACTATAGAGACTATAACTTTCGAACGCTTGGACAATTTTATTCGCTAGCTCCTGCAACTGCTGCGCTTGCTCATACCCAGCAGCGTCTAGCGTCAATTCGACATCGCCATACATAATGATTTTGTATTCTTGATTCTCAATGACAAGCTCACCTATTTGCATGCTTTGGTGGTTGTTGGCAAATGGTTCAATCATCTGATCATCCTTTTTATTGACAGTCTTTTGCTTATATTTGTTTACCAAACAGCCTTTGACCAATCAGTATCTGATCAACGGCTTCATAAATCATTATTTAAAATAAAGTACCATGAAATCAATACCTTCTTGGTTTGCTCTCTCTTTACGCTTGTAGCTGCGTTAATATCCAATCAATAATTGCCCAAACGAATAGCATCCATTCAGGCTCTTTTTGTGACGCCTCAGGCACGTCTGAACTCTCTCCTGCCTTCAATGGCAAATCAAAAGCCTGTGCCTTGGTTTCGGTATCAAGCACAGGTAATGCATCGATACCCGTCTTGTCCATCAACTCATCAACACTGATAACTTGTATACGCTCTGACTCGTCGTTAGGCGCGTAATAAACGCCTGCTTGGTTAATTGCTGGAATATAAACAGCTTTATAAAAGTGGCTGGGTACAAGCACTCGATCCGCCAGTTGCTTGGTTTTTTTGTCTGTAAATGCTACCCCTGTTACCGCATAAACCTCACCATACTGCTGAGTCAAGTAACGAGTTGCCGATTCAATATTGCGCCAGATATAGCGATTGTTGCGTGGCGACTGCGGAGCAATGTTGGCCAGACTAAAGCTATCATATTGCTGGCTACGCGTTGCCATATCCCCATTTGGCGATAAATGACCGCGATCATAGCCAGAGCCTGAATAGTCAGATAATGAGGCGCGCATAGATTTTGGTAATCTACTCTCTTCATGAAAGCTGTCTTCGCGATCTATCTGCTTGGCTTGTTGTAAACGGGTACGATCCAAATACTCTGCTGACCATAGTGGTGTACGTGATACACCAGAGTACATCACTGCAAAACCATCCATGCACAATGCCTGCGTCTTATTATTTAATTTGGTATTAGTAAACTCAGGATAAATACCGCCATAAAAAGACTGACTACATTGACTAAAATCATGAGCATATGCTGTCGCTAAAGGGATTGCCATAGCCATCACTGTCATCATGACGTTGTTTTTAAAACTGTGTTTGAGCCTGCCAAGACTTATCATGCAACTATCAACCATCTATCTATGCGTATCATTACGTGTACGCTATCGTAGCAGGCGTCTGCAAATAAAGAAAGATAAGGCGTAAGTCGTGACATTTTAAATGCTATCGGCTATACTAACCCGTCTCAAAACGGTGAAGTGGGTGAGTGGCTGAAACCGCACGCCTGGAAAGTGTGTATACGTTAATCGCGTATCGAGGGTTCGAATCCCTCCTTCACCGCCAATCTTATAAAAACCTAGTTTTCCCATCTTGTCCTAAATACTCCTATATCTCTCTGTAAACCTTTATAAATAACGCGTCTAGCGTTTTTTTTATGTCTACTGTTTTCCCAAGCTATCCGAACATAACCCACCTATTCCGTGGCTTGTGTTGGTCTATTCGTTGGTCTATGATTCATATACACCGTAATTAGACCAACATTCGATCTAGATTTATATGCCTTAGACCAACATAATCGTCTTAAAGCTTTAAACATATAGCTCGTAGGTATAGGAAATAGACCAACATGTTAAGTGATAGTAAGATCCGTAAGCTCAAACCCACTGATAAATGCACCCCTTCTCGTCCAGATAAATATAGCGATCATCAAGGTCTACAATTGCTCGTGCGTAGCACTGGTACAAAGTCATGGATAAGTGCTTATCGCTTTGATGGTAAGCAGCAAAAAACTACTTTAGGTACATACCCACAGATGAGCTTAGCAGAAGCTAGAGGTGCTAACGCTGATATTAAAACTTTAGTAGCTAATGGAATCAATCCAAAAAATAAAAAGCGTCAAGACAGACTTGCGAACGAGCAAGCTAAAATGTTCAATGATTATGCGCTTGAATGGCTAGAGGAGCGTGAGCGCAACGTAAAGCCTCGCACTTATCAGCAAGACTATAACCGTATGCATAAAGACGTGCTGCCGAGCTTTGAAGGCATCGCTTTAAAAGATGTAACATTCGAAGATTGCAAATCGATGGCAGACAAAATTGAAAGTAGGGCTGAAAAAGGAACACCGCCACGAGAAGTAACCAGACGTACTATTGATCTCGTTGGCAATATTCTCAAAAGAGCTAAGAGAGAACGTCTAATTGAGGTAAATCATACAGAAGGGTTAAAAGAGCTATATCCGAAAGCGAAAACTAAGCACATGAAACACGTTGAGCTTAGTCAGCTACCTAAGCTCTTACAAGACATTGAAAGCTACCATGGTCATGACCAAACTCGATTGGGAATGAAATTTCTAGCCTATTCATTCTGTCGTACTATCGAGCTACGTATGATGAAATGGGAGCATATCGACTTCCCTAACCGTCTATGGCGTGTTGATATCGATAATCTTAAGATAGCGCGTAAGCATGTTGTTCCTTTATCAGATCAGATGCTAGCAGTGTTAGAAGAGATGAGACCCATTACAGGTCAATATGAATACGTGTTCTATCATACTGGTATGCACCAGCCTTATAGCGAAGAATTCATTAATAATGCTTTAGACATCCTTGGCTACGCTGGCAAGCAAACTGGTCACGGATTCCGGCATATCGCCTCAACTAACCTAAACGAGCTTGGCTATATGGGCGATGCCATCGAAAAGCAGATGGCACATGATAAGAAAAGTAGCATCCGCGCAGTTTATAACCACGCGCAACACTTAGAGGAACGACGCAAAATCATGCAGGTTTGGGCAGATTTTTTAGATCTACTCAGAGACAAAGGTGAAGTTGTAGACTTTCAGACAGCACGGCAACAGATTGAGAGTTCTTTAGCCAAATCTGAGAATGGATTAACGAAACACAGGAAAAATATAATGATAAACGCTTTACTAGATCAAGGTTTGACTATAGAAGACTTAAAACGATTCATCATTTCTGAAGACTAGAACTTTTTGCTATGCTCGAAACTATTATGTAGTCAGCACAAACTTTACAACCTTTGTAGTGCTCGTTGCAGAAACAACAGTCTCAGATACCGTCATGACTACCCCTCTATTCACCTATTTTTTTAATAATAGATTTAATAGCCATTACTTATTTTTCGATTATTTAATCACAAGCATTTACACATTTCTATCAAAAAATCTCATCAAATCTTAACATCATATCTATCATTACCGTTATTATTCAAATACTTGAGTTCATATTCTTTGTTAATCAACCGCTCAAGAATAGCAGAATCTGATAGTCCTTCGATAATAGATATCTTGTTCAACCTATCTTTGGTATTTTTAGTTAATGGTAGGTGATATTGTTTTTTTACCATTCCTGAGTCACGATGTACCTTCTGATTCCAAGATTTTTTCATTCTATCTATAAACTTCCTCTTAGAATCTGTCTCCTTATATTTTCGATTTTCTAGACCAAAAGATTCTATATCTATAAAATCAAGAGCTGCTAATAACACACTATGAAAATGTTCAGTTGAACTTATGCCTCTAATACCATTAATGTAACATCCTTTGTCTTCAAGATACTTTTTTAACCATTTTATTTGGTAATCATCAGCAGTTTCAATCCAATTTGTGTAGGTACATTGGTCATATATATCCGACCACAACAATCTAGCATGATCCATGATTTTTATCTTTTTATTTTTATCTTGAAATATATGATCTATGCTATAACTATCAAACAACTCATAAATGCATTTAATTACATACCCGTGTTCATCAACTAATATGTCTCCGTATTCAGGTGGATATAGATATCCAGTAACATCTTTATTGCCAATTTTGTTTTTATTGAGTATCTCTAAATTGAATAAAGATCTTAAATATATCAATATAAAAAATTGAGCTCTTAAATCTCCATATAACCATTTGAAATATTTTTCCTCAATAAAGAAAATTTCTTCCATAGTCTTTAAAGATTTTTCTATCTCAGGATAATTTTTATTTCTTAAAATATATTTGATAAAATCTTCTTTATCTATTTTTTTATATTCATAATTATGATTATAAACAGGATAGCGATTATGAAAAAATACAAGACTGTTTAACTTTCTTTGACTTAATCCTTCTATTTTTGTAATAAAAGCAGCTTTGTGTTCACTAATATTATTGAGTTGTCTTTCATTATCTTTCATAGTCATGACCTTGTTCGTATAAAAATATGCTATCACGCGTGATAAAACTGAAAACAATCTGAATATTTTACCTATTGTATGTAAAATCGGCAATATTTCTTTCATGCTTTCCTTCACTCTTAAGACACAATAGACTTGAATGTTAAGTGAAAAATTCACTTAAGATTTTTTCTTGATCTCAATATAATTTTATTTTCTCAAAAATCATGATGATAATTTAAATATTTATCAACTAAAAATCGTAACTCCCCATCTAGAGAAATGACGCATAGATAGGCTTTTTCAAAAACTAAAGCTATGCTACAGCGTGGTATTTTTTGATCTTAAAATCCGGTTATTAATATTATTAATAAAATATAAGCCATAAGCAGATTCGCTAATCACTCTCACTATTGAAAATAATAATTTACTTATTTGCCTAAGATTATGAACGTATAACTTTAGGTAGATAACATGATCATCCCAAACTTAAGCCATGAGGTAGTAGTCGCTAAAGTCGACAAACTTGTGAGCGATATCCTTAACCCTAAAAATCGAATTAGCATTCAACAAATTAGTTATCGACTAAATCTTTATTATCAGCCAATGACACTGCTCTACAATAACGAACTAAAATACACGAACTCGATAGAATGGTTTATAGGCAGCTGCTACCTTGTTTGCGGTAATTGCTATCCTCATGAGGTTTTTTGGGATGAGGCGATGGCAGAGAGTTTTTTGAATGCGCTAAATTTTTATCAGTACGAGTATGCCACTGATAAAGCAGATTTTGCTTTTCAAGAACAACGCAATAGCCAATCACTTATGGAATATATGAGTTATTACTTAGAGAAATATGCACGTGTGCTTATCGTAAGAGTAGATCTTAAACTGAAAGTAGAGTTTGCACACCTTGTTGACACTGAGATCTTTCAGGGTTTCATGAATCAGCTTATGGTAAAAATCCAAAGAGACAGAGAAAAGGAAAAGAAAAGGAAAAATGGAAAGTTAGCAAATGCTAGTAAAGGCTGTTTTGAGGATCTAAGGGGTTATGCTTGGGCTATAGAGCAGGGTATTGAGACTGGTGGTCTACACTGTCACTTAGTTTTGATTTATAACGGTGATAAGCGTCAGAAAGACTGGTTTTTAGGCGATACTGTTGGTAAGAGATGGGTTGAGATTACAGAGGGTTTAGGCTGGTATTACAATGGTAATACCTCTAAGCGTAAAGCACGCTATAGGCGTCGAGGTAAGCTCGGTATAGGGATGATTGATAGAGACAAGCCTTTAGAGGTGAATAACGCTATTAATGCAGCGCTGTATCTAGCTCGCCCCAACAAGTATGAGCAACGCCTCAAATCTTGGCCACTTAACATGCGTAGCTTTGGTCGCGGGACTCTACCTAATAGCTAAGTAGTACTCAACATATACGATATCAAAATAATTTCAGATACATACTACCTCCATGAGATCGAGCATTAGCGTCCTAGTGCTTATCCTACTTTACCCATTAAAGGTCTGCCTCGTGCAGACCTTTTTTATGCCATTAATAAAAGGAATCCTTATGAAACCAGTATGTCCACATTGTAAGTCATCTAGCGTTGATGAGATGACTAATGGAACTAACCACACTATGAATGAGATGCTGTTATCACCTACTGTATTGATCAGTATTAGCATCAGTCTATGCAGATCATTTAACGTTCATCCAGCAGTTGGCGTTATTGCAGGTACTGCAATCGCAACGTTATTCAAAATGTCTCAATCGAACAATGCTCTACCAATGCTGATTAATCAGCAGTATCGCTGTGAGGACTGTATTCACATGTTCTCAACCATCCATTCATTTGATTCAATCTAACTAAACCATCAACTCACTAAATAACACTTAAAAGGAAAATCAACATGGCACATTTAATCGAATCAATGGCATACGTCGGCGACACCCCATGGCACGGTCTTGGCAACGAGCTATCCCCCAAACAGCCGATTGAGGTCTGGGCGAAAGAGGCTAGGATGGATTGGCGTATCGAGTCCTCAGATGTCAGCTACATGGCCACCAATGATAAAGGGCAAAACCTGATCATGCCTTATGACAATAACAAGGTACTGTATCGCTCAGACACGCTTGAGCCGTTATCTGTTGTCAGTCAGCGCTACCAAGAAGTCCAGCCAAGTGAGATTTTAGAGTTTTATCGCGATCTGACTGAACAAGCAGACTTTGAGCTGGAAACCGCAGGGGTGCTTAAAGAAGGACGTAAGTTCTGGGCACTTGCACGTACAGGACAATCAGCGACGTTACGCGGCGGTGATATCAGTCATGGCTATCTGCTACTAGCGACCGCGTGTGATGGCACGCTTGCCACCACAGCACAGTTCACCAATATTCGCGTGGTATGTAATAACACTTTAGCGATCAGCTTGGCTAATGGTAGCGGCGGTGTGGTGAAAGTACCGCATAGCACCACCTTTGATACCGAAAAGGTCAAACAGCAATTAGGCGTCTCCGTCAGCCAGTGGGATACGTTTAACTATGAGATGAAACAGTTGACCAATAGACGCGTCACGCAAGCAGAAGCAGCCAACTATTTAAACCGTGTGTTTAATGATGTCAAAGACGATGGCCTCATTCTGTTTAATACGGCGAAGAAGGAAAAAGATGCGGTTCCTAATGCAAAAGCGATGAATCAGGTGATGAGTATGTTTAACGGTCAAGGTCGCGGTGCAGATATGGCGTCCGCTAAGGACACGGCTTATGGGTTGTTAAATGCGATGACGGAATTTGTCGATCATGAACGCCGTGCCATGTCGCAAGATCATCGCCTTGACTCAGCATGGTTTGGGGCTGGTGCGAAGCTTAAAGACAAAAGCCTCGACGAAGCACTACGCTTGATTGCTTAGATAGTCTGATCTAATGAATCAACCACGCCTTTACGCGTGGTTTTTTTATGTCGTCAATTAAGCAAGGCACATTTACAGATCACCAAGAATAAACTTAATAAGGAGTTCACTATGAATATGATCGCATTAAACAATACAAATACGACTCAGCTAAAACCCAAACGTTCAGTCATGACAGGTAAAGCGTCTCGAACCGCTAAGTCTAAAACCAAGGGCAAACCAGCAGAAGTCACGCTAAAGCAAAATAAAACGGTTGATAAATCTGTTCGAGCAAAGACAGTAACCACGCCTAAGCGTTTGGTCAACACCAAAGGCCTAAGCCATGAAGATTGGCTCAAAATACGCAGACAAGGCATTGGCAGCTCTGACGCCGCCGCTGCCTGCGGTATCCACCCATACTTGTCCATGCTTGAGCTATGGATGATTAAGACGGGACGCATGAGCTCAAACATGGATGCCAGTGATAATAATGGTATCGATGGGTATTCGCCGCTCTACTGGGGCAATACCTTAGAGCCGATGGTGGCTAAATACTACCAAGAGCATACAGCCAATAAAGTACGCCGCGTGAATGCTGTCTTGCAGCATCCTGATCCTGACAACCACTTTATGCTGGCGAATTTAGACTATGCAATAACAGGCAATGATGAAGTACAGATTCTAGAGTGCAAAACTGCTGGTGAACACGGTGCGAAATTATGGAGAGATGGCGTACCTCTCTACGTCACCTGCCAAGTACAACATCAGCTAGCGGTCACAGGCAAACAGGCGGCTCATATCTGTGTTCTGCTGTGTGGACATGAAGCGAAAATTTATAAGGTTAAGCGCGATGAGCACTTGATTGAATCCATTACTCGTCATGAGCGTCTGTTCTGGCAATACGTAGAAATGGATACGCCACCAACGCCTGATCATTCAGAATCTGCTGCACAAGCATTAAAACTGCTGTATCCAAAGCCTAAACCCTCAAGCAAAGTTGATCTACGAGGAGATGACGGTGCTAACAAACTGTTTGAGAAATTGCTAAGCTACCGCGCATCTATAGAAGACTTTGAGCAGAGTTATGATCAAGTGAAACATCAGCTACAAACGTTTATCAAAGACAATGAGGTTGCCATCTTTAATAAAGGCGCTATTTCTTGGAAGCGCTCAAAAGACAGTGTTGGTCTTGATAGCAAAGCTGTCATAAAAGCCTATCCTGAATTGCTTAAGCAGTTTAGTAAAACAAAGCACGGCAGTAGACGCTTTGTCATTCTTAACGACTAAGCCATCAGTCACTTAACCATCAATTAATCAAAGCGAATCAAAGCGAATCAAGCAAGCACATAAAGCCCACCTATCTCAGGTGGGCTTTTTTATGGCTTATCAAAACAAAAACACATAAGGAATATAACCATGATTAAAGGTCTCACGATAACCCCGCCAGTACTCGGTCGCATTAGCATCGGTAAAGTCGTTCAAAAAGACGGTAAGCGTCTCCCTGCTAAAGATGACCAATTCACTATCACTAGCCAAGTCCAAAATAAGGATGGCTGGATTAATCATCCACTTGATGAGAAGCTGCGGGCAAATAATGACGGTAAGCTTAGACAAATACCAGTGCGACTGCTCTTCAATGACCCTGAGCTGAATTTACGAGCAGAATACACGCTATTTGATAGACAAACTGGACGCCCTCTTTGCGTAGGCGATGGCGAGCATTGCCAGCGTCGAACGAGCAACGGTGTTGAGCATATGCCATGCCCATCACCCGATCGCTGTCCACTAGCCCAAGGCGGTGCTTGTAAGCCTTATGGTCGTCTCTATGTCAATCTGAGTGAAGACGATGAGCTGGGTACGTTTATCTTTCGCACCACAGGCTTTAATAGTATTAGAACGCTTGCAGCACGGCTAAGCTACTTTGCAGCGGTGTCCGGTAATAAGCTGTCTTGCCTGCCACTCCAATTAACGCTACGTGGCAAAAGTACCATGCAAAGCTATCGAACACCAATCTACTTTGTGGATTTGACGCTACGTGATGACGTGACTTTAAAGCAAGCGGTACAAGATGCTGGTGCCATTGACGCAGAGTTAAGTGAACACGGTTTTGACCAAGCAGCGCTAGAAATAGCTGCAAAGCAAGGCTATGTTAATTCTTGCTTTGAGGTTGATAGCGATAATCTATTGGATGTGGCAGAAGAGTTTTATCCATTAGAGACGGATGAGACTAATAGTAATGATCAAGGAGGGTCGCAAAATGGTATTGCGCCCTACAATGTCGGCAATATTGAAAGGAGTCTAAGGGAGAGTGTGACAGCTGTAAGTTGAAGCAGTGGTAAGGATATACGGCATAAAAGGGAGTTGATTATTCAGCTCCTTTTTTTATGTGATTGATAAGGAGTACGCACGGTCAATATAGGACACCGTAAAAAAATATGGGACTCCGTAACTGTATGAGAGGAAATGCTCTCAATAACTCATAAGGAGCTAGTCATGGAAAATTTGAATACAAGTACTCAGAAAAATACTTCAATATCAAGTATGCCACAAATACCTCGCATGCTACCGCTAAAGCAAGTCATACATTACACAGGACTTAGCAGTACAACTATTTACGATATGCTAGATAAAAAATCAAACCGTTACGACTCTACCTTTCCTGTTCAGGTCAAACTATCTAAGGGGCGCGTAGCATGGATTGAAAGCGAAGTTGCGCAATGGATTGAAGATAAAATAGCTGCTCGTATTCATTAAAAGGCAAAAAATAAGCCGCACTACGCGGCTTATTTTTTTTTAGTAAATTTCCAGTTTGTGTATTGGCATCTAAATAATTGAGTGAGTTATCTAGCCATCTCAAGCAAGGTGAGAATTACAAGCAATTTACTAAAAGTAATTGAGACTTATCTATTACATGAAAACAAGCAAGCCTTTTATACACCTTATCTTGAAAATTAGGGTTCAAAGAACCATTATCTTTTCTTCTTATCAGCGATATCGAGTATTTCAGTGTTCTGTTTTTGGTCAAAAAGTGGCTCCTTTTCAGATTCAAATTGTTTGAACTTTAGCAGTCTTACTTACGCAAAATCATGGATGCTAGTGTTAGCTTTCTCCAATGTTTAATTTAGCTGACTAATCTGCTGTTGGTATTGGTAGTTATCTATCAGCTACCTTTAGTCACTGGCTTGTCGTCGCAGATGGGCAACCTTTAGTTTTTCCAGTTCCAGTTATTGTTCAAGTACTATACAGTTCTGTATAGTCTGACTATTGGATTGCGTTCTATCAGAAACGTTCAGTGATTGTTCAGTACGTTCTTTAAGAATTGGCTCGCCAAATACCCAAAAGATCTTCGCAGTGTGTATTTTTTTGTCTGCTGTTCTAGCTATTCATCTTTGAATTCCTCATAGATGTTTTCTCCTGCCATGTCTTATTCTTTTGTGGCTTTTGTTACTGATATATTTATTGTCAGCATAGTGGCCAAGTACGTTTTTAGTAACTTCTAAACACACTATGCAGTGTCATAAGTGAAAAACATAAGGTTATTACTTTGTAGGATCAGTAAATTTATCGAAACGACATTTGTAGCTGAAACTAACGTTACAAAATCTAAGCTTACTACTTATGTAATAAGTATTGATTATTTTAATTGCTTCATATAAGCTTCAGTTTGTAACTTAAAGTAATTAAGTATCTTGCTGATTTAATAGGAAAATATAGATGAAGACTGAGTTGTACGCTCTAATATTAAATTACATAAACGAAAGCTATAAAGAGCATGAGAAGAGAGCCATATTTTCAGAGTTGGCTACGTTGATTGAACCAAGTTATTTGCAAGGTGATAGTTCAGAACTCACTAAGAGCGACTATGGCTCTGTACAGCGTCGGTTGTCTGTAATAAATGAAAAAGAGAGTATAAGAAAAAAGAAAGGTGTTTATTACACGCCTTTAGATTTAGTAAATTTTATTATAAATAACACCGTTAAAGAGTTGTATGGAGTGTTAACGCCTGACAACTTAAGTGATTCTTCACTAGATGCAATCAAGGTTGAAGATTTTTGCTTTAAAAAGACTTGTTATGATCCTACCTGCGGTACAGGTGAGTTTCTAATAAACACATTAATACTAAAATATGATTTAGCTGAAGCTAAATCGCTATCTTTAACCAAGGCTAAAATACAAAGAATTGCTAAAACAATTTTTGGTAACGATATCAATCCTGAATCAACACTAATTGTAAAGTTGCGAATCTTCCTATTGGTTCTAGATAAGTTTGGTATTAGTGCAATTAAAGGTATTTTCAGTGCTATTAGTGAGAACTATACTAATTACGATTTTGTATGCGAAGAACAACACACCGAATATGACTTAGTAATTGGTAACCCACCCTTTGTCGAAGACTCTAAATACCGAGAAGACTTGCAAGAAAAATTCGGCAACATTTATGCGAATGTCTTACTCAATGCTGCAAAATCATTGCATAAAGATGGGGCATTTGGCTTTGTGATTCCAATCTCGTATATCTCAACGCCTAGAATGAAAAAAATACGAGATATACTAATCAATATAATGCCAAACCAATACATATTGAGCTACGCTGACCGACCTGACTGTCTTTTCACTGGTGTTCATCAAAAGCTTTGCATTGTCATAGCGAAAAAATCCTCGACAGAATCTATCCATACCAGTCAATACAATTATTGGTATAAGAAAGAAAGATCAGCACTATTTGATAAAGCATCAGTTGTTAAAAACGAATACAACTATCCTAGTTTTATTCCAAAACTAGGAAATGAATTAGACCTCCGCATATACGAGTCAGTCTCAATCACTAAAGATGCCGCAGGTTCAAAAAGCCTTAAATATCTTCTTTCGAACGGTGATATTCCTATCTATCTGAATATGAGAGCTACCTTTTGGATAAAAGCTTTTTTAGCTAAGCATGACGGTAGTGAATATAAAGAATACGGATGTGGAACTCATAATGATGCTAGCCTAGCATTTTGCATACTTAACTCATCTCTATTTTGGTGGCATTGGGTGTGTATCTCAGATTGCTGGCATATAACTAATAAAGAACTAGCAGATTTCAAGATACCTACTAGATTGAATGAAGAGGATTACGCTCAGTGCTTAAAACTTGCTAAGTCTCTAGAGGAAAAACTTGAGGAAACTAAAAAATTCGTTGGCACCAAGCAGACTAGCCATGAGTACAAACATAAATTGTGCTTAGATGAAATCCATAACATAGATGATTTTATTAATTCGCTTTATAACCTTTCTGAAGAAGAAAGCGAATATGTTAAATCATTTGCTTATAAATACAGAGTTGGCGAAGGAAATTAGAATGAAAGTAATAGATCTGTTTGCAGGTTGTGGCGGCTTATCCTTAGGCTTTATCCAGAATGGATTTGAGATTACTAGGGCAGTTGAATTTGATTCAGAGATTGCAAAGACTTATTCAAAGAATCATCCACAGACAGAGATGATCGTGGATGACATCGGGAATATTGATAACGATAAGTACTTCTCTGAAGGTGAGGCTGATATTGTAATAGGTGGATGCCCTTGCCAAGGCTTTTCTACAGCAGGAGCACGAATAAGAAAAGGTTTTGTCGAAGATCCTCGGAACTATCTTTTTAAGCACTTCCTGAATATTGTCAAAACAGTAAAACCCAAGATGTTTATTATGGAAAATGTCAAAGGTATGATGACTATGCAAAAGAGTGAGATTTTCCAAGAAATCCTTACTGCCTTATCAGATAAGGAAATCATGGATGGTGAGCAATATTACATCTACTTTAAAGTTTTGAAAGGAATTGATCTAGGAATACCGCAAAAGAGAGAAAGATTATTTATTATAGGTATAAAGGATAAAGATATAGATTTTGAATCAATGCTAAAAGCCACCAAACAGAAAATCGTTGAAAATCACGAAGGGTTTTTCAACAATGTAAGTATTAAGGATGCTATCTCTAATATGCCTACTGTAAGCCTTAACGGAATAGTAGATAACCCAAGTCCTAATACAGACTATGAGAAGTATTTAGCATCTGCTAAACTAACCATAACTAATCATATAAAGACAAACCATTCAAAAAAAGCGATAGAGAGAATGCGTCAAGTAGGTAATGGTGAGAACTTTACTAGTCTTAGCGAAAAAATAAACTCCGTGCATAGCGGCGCTTATGGTAGGCTATGCTGGGATGAGGTAGCACCTACGATAACTACCCGTTTTGACACCCCTGCAGGCGGCCGGTTTATTCATCCTACTGAGGATAGAACTTTAACTCCAAGAGAAGCGGCTAGAATACAGAGCTTTCCTGATAGTTTTATTTTTGTTGGTAATAAAACTTCTATCTGTAAGCAGATTGGAAATGCTGTACCACCAAAAATGTCTTTTTATTGGGCTAATTTCGCTCAAATTGCTTTAGGTTAGAGTATTAGTTATGAATGAATTGCTACAAAGAAAGTTAGCAGAGCTTGATGCGCTGAACAAACTTGAGTGCTGGTACTTGGTAAAACAGCCTACTGAGTTTAGTACAATATGTTATTTAGTTTTTTTATTAAAAAGATATAAAGAAGAAAAACCTGAAAGCAGCTTAGAGCAGTTTATTGCCGACGAAACTGGGACATTAAAATCAATTAAACCTAATGCCAAATTTTCTACAAATTACCGAGCATTAAGGGTTGCAGCATTTTTTGGTTTGATAAAACTTGAATTTATCGCGGCAAATAACAGCTATAGAAATAGTTATGAGAATGCAGAAATAACAGAAGTTTTTGAAGAAATCAACGATAGATGTTCGGGTAGTTTTGAAGAAACCAACTTATATTCAGATATCATTCAAAGACAAATTGAGAAGATGTTTGTCAGTTCAAAGATAGATGAGCAATCCGAAGATATTCGTTCTGAATTTCGTCTTTACCCTGCCATGTTGTTGTACAAAGTTCTAATCGAACTAGGACTAAGCCAAGGTGAATATCGTATCTCTTTAAATGAGTACAGATACTTAGTAGTTACCACTGAAAAATTTGAACAGTACCTAGATACACTCGTATTAATAAAGTTACTAAGAGAAGATGAGTCGATTATTACTGAATTTAATAAATTTGGCGATAAGTTTGACAACAGGTTGATCCAAGCGTTAAAACAACTTCCTACTCTTTCGATCGACTCTCAATATATAACGTTGATTCCTGAAAAAATTAACGAAGTAGCTTTGAAAGTTTTCGCATTTGAGCAAAATCCTCAAATATTCAATACAGTTGAATATATTGATTTTCTCTGTAGTAAAGTTGGCCTTTTTGAGCTACCTAATTTCAAAAGAGAGTTATTGTCAACGGATGCTACAAAAGTCGTTACTAGGCAAGATAGCTATAAGCCCTTGAATAACGATTACGTTGATAATAGGAAAGGCGACAACATCTTACTTTACGGCGTACCAGGTGCTGGAAAGAGTCATTTTATATCTAAGTATTATTGTGATGACTACGAAAAATTTGAACGAATTGTTTTTCATCCAGACTATATGAACACTGATTTCATTGGTCAGATATTACCTTCCATTGATGAAAACGGTGTCATTGCCTATAAGTTTACTGCTGGTGCTTTCACTAGAATTTTAAGAAAAGCTCATCTAGACCCTTCCAATCATTACTACCTAATTATAGAAGAGATAAATAGAGGTAATGCACCTGCAATATTTGGCGAGATTTTTCAACTATTAGACAGAAACCAAGCGGGAGTTAGTGAATACGCTATTTCTAATAACTACATATCTAAAGAAGTATACGGTAGTGATGACCAACCAATAAGAATACCATCCAACTTAACGTTATTAGCGACTATGAATACTGCGGATCAAAATGTTTTTACACTTGATACGGCATTTCAAAGACGGTGGCAAATGCGAATGATAGAGAACGATATTAATAAATGTGTATTTAAAGATACACATATTCTCGATACTACAGTTTCATGGGGTCATTTTAATACTGTGATCAACGATCAGATTTTATCAAATAGTCGGTCAGTCACTTCATCCGAAGATAAAAGACTAGGCTCATACTTTATTAATGAAGAGCTACTATTGCAAGATATCAAGCTAAACGATAATAAAAGCATGTTTGCTGAGAAAGTGTTGAAATACCTTTGGGATGATGCGTTCAAGCTGAACAGATACGACTTATTTAATGAAAACTATATGAGTCTAGATAGTATTATGAGACATTTTAATGAATCCGTTGGCGATGAAAGGTTTGATGTCTTGAATTTAGATGCCAAAGAACTGTTAGTAAAGGCTTAAGGCACAGTTTCTCATGTTAAATCATATAAACGATTATAAAGGGATTGCTCTATCAGATCTTTGTAGAAACGCTACAAATATAGATGGTGATGAGTTTGTAGGTATTAAGTTTGATTGGAATACACATGAATCAAAGTTTGATATCAGCATTGTATTTCCGCTTGGCTATCGCATTGGTATAGATAATGAGGCTATAAGAAGTGACATACTTAGCCTAATATCTCTTCTAACTGAATATGGTGATAACAAATCAACTTTAGCTCACCAAAAGAGCAACTCATTTGTCCAATATTATTCATTCCCTATACAAGCTTATATGAATATCATGTATGACTTTCTTGACAGAGGGCGCTACTATACAGAGCAAGATGAAACTTACACAAGAGGCAATAGTGGTAGAGTAAGTTGGAATCGTACAATACGGCATGAGCGTCCTATAGTTCAAAAAAAAGGGATTGCTTATCTTACTATGCAAGTGCGTAAACGCAATGATACTGATAAAAACTTAATCACTGAAATTAGTAAATACTGCGTTTATGATAGTTTCCTAAAGCTGGGCTGGTTATACGGATACAATCTACCGCCAAAACCCGCTATTAAGTTTAATAAAAATATATTCCTCTCAGTTCTAAGAGAAAAACTGGCGATTACTCATAAAGATAGAGACAAAAGACTTATTAAAGACATGCTGGATATTGTCTCTTTCGTAGATACAACTGAGAAATCTGAGCAAGATTTTTATTTTGGCACATACAAGTTTGAGTATATCTGGGAAAAACTTATAGATAACATTTTCGGTATTAAAGAAAAGAGTCTCTATTTTCCAAAATCCACATGGACTTTGTTTTATTCCAACAATAAAGAAAACAGAGCGTTACTACCTGACACCATCTTGAAAGAACAAGATATCGTTGTTTTAGATGCTAAGTATTATAGATATGGTGAAACTAGCGCAGCGTCTCACTTACCTAGCTCCTCGTCAATTAATAAGCAAATAACATATGGTGAATATATATTCAATAATTATAAGGATGAAGGTGATATATATAATGCTTTCATAATGCCATTTAGAAGAAGTAATGAGTTTTTTAATACGGAACTCAACTATCTCGCTATTGGTGTGGCTAAGTCAGATTGGAAAAAAAACGATAAACATTATGAGCTAGTCTTAGGTGTTTTAGCTGATGTAAAACACTTGATGTCGGTTAGAGTAAAGCCTAACAATAAAGAGGTTCATGAGCTATTGAGTATAGTCAGGGAAACGATACAACAACTTTAAAATGTAGCGCTACAGAAAAATTACTTATATAGATTTTTTATAGCGGACAAAGGTTATTTATTAAAAATATAATAAATAACCCTTACATAATCAGAGAAAACTTAGAACTGATTTAACAACTCGTTAATATCCCTTAAATCAGTATATCTTAACCAACTAGCATAGCCCTCACCAAAGTTTTTTCTAGGATTAGCATTTACAAGATCGTTGTGTGTGATATAACCATATACTGTAGCAGTATCAATAGTTTCCAAATTAATAATATTCTCACTGAGATCAGGATCTATAGCATTAAGCTTGATACCCACATAGTAATCTTTAGGCTGCCTTAGCTGTTGTTCATTAACCATTAACAGTCTATGGTTTGCTCTAAAACCTGTTTTAATATCAACGGTTTGATTGTTGTTTGTTTCAAAATCAAACCCATCTACGTTATTCTGCCCTTCAAATATCTCAAACATTGGCTCAAAATCTACATTCCCTCCTCTATCTAAAAGAACCTGAGCAAATACTAGTTCTCCTAATTTGCCTACATAGGTTCTTTGGATACGTATAGCCATTGAAGTCTCTAAATTATTTTCTGTTCTAATATCAGCTGGCAATAGCCTATCAAATTGATTATTACCTAATATTATAGCTTGAGCAAAATCTAAAGCTCTTTGACGCATATCTGGTGTAACATCCACATTTATTGGCACTTGGTTAAACTCCTTTTATTTTATATGTTTAGCTAACACTTTTTAAAGAACTTTTGATGAACAAACCCACCATGCCTAAAACTACTTTCTCAAAAAAAATATTAACAGTAGAATTATGCACGGTTATTTTATAAATACAAGATTGCGTGCATTACCATACGACAAACGACGTCGTACGATTATTCTGTAAATACAAAGATAATTACTCGTTCTAATATCACTGGTAGTAGTGGATGACTATATTTTACATGCAGGGAAACTAGCATGTGAATATGGCGCGTCAATATGGGGTAACGTCCCTGCTTTTAATATTTATCAAGGAATGCATAATAACGACTCCACTCTTATCTACGATGCACATAGCGTAAACTCTGACGAAGAAAACTATCTTAGAGTCGTATAAACGATAAAGATTTTTTTGATCTTCAATGTATTGGTGCTGGCGGGGACTGCGGTCAAGATAGTAATTATAGTTTTGCTGAGATGACAGCTTGTGAAATTACAGAGCGTTGGAATAAAGTTACGCAGGACATGGATGTCATATCTGTAAAGGTGTTAAATTATAAGTAAATTGTCAAGCCAACAGAGCTATACGGAGTATAGATAGTTTTAGGATTAGTCAAATTTCTCGATATGATAGCCAAGAGATTACTTGAGCTGTTAGGAATAGTATTAAGCGGTAAGCTATAAAATAATTCTAATAACCAAAATGCTTTTTTAGTGATAGTATATGTTTGAAATTAAATAATACCTTAGAAACATTTAGTTACACTTGACTGAAATATAAATCCCGTTATTTGCCTTACATTTAATACTACAACGCTGTTGGTCTATTTATTGGTCTAATACGATATTTCACTGTCATAAATATAATTAAATCAACTACTTGTAATATAAGTTTGACTTCCTCCTTCACCGCCAACCTTATATTTTCTGCTATTCTCTCTTGTTTTATCCTCTATCTCATACTTCTTTAATTCTTTCGAAATAAAGCTTACGGCTTCTCTTTGGCTTGATTAATTTTCTACCTTCAACGCGTCTACCTAATCCAATAGTTATGTCATAAAGATATAGTGATGGCCTGATTGACAGAGTTGATAGATGTTTACGCTGCCTTAAAGTACTGAAAAATTACTGGTTGTTATAGTGATGTAATGATAGCAAGGTCTAAAGTGCTTGGCAGATGTCATCGTTCATGAATTCGATTATAGTGGATATTGATAATATTTATTTAAACGCACTGAGGAATCAAATCATGAAAACACTTGGATTATGTACACTAGCAGCCTTGAGCTTGAGTGCTTGTGCAACAGGTATGAATGGCGGAACAACGGGCAATACTCAAAATAACGTAGTGACTCAATACCCCGTAGAAGCTACGCTGCTTAATATTTATACCAAAGCACGCAGTGAAAGTTTGGTCGCCACCGTAGGCAACCAAACTGCTACAGCAGACATCAAAGTCACTCCCAAAGGTCAGATGACATACAACAATAAGACTGTGCAAGGCACAGAAATTAATACCATTAACAAGGTAAATAACCAAGTTACGAATCAGTCTGTCGCTATTAATTACTTTACTATAGACCCATTAGTCTTCCACGGTTTTACTGACAGTACGGGTAAATACTCCTTATCAAACCAAACGACAGCCATTCCAAAAATGGCAACGGTTGGTGCTTCTAGTCCATTAATTACTGAAAACGTTTATGCTGATCGCAGCATGCGCAAAAAAATAGGCACATACAACCAAAGCTGGTCTCTAACACGGGATAGCAACAATAGGGCGTGGTTCTGTATAGATACGTCGAGCAATTTAATGCTTGATATGGATCCTGAAGGTACGTCGTCAGAATGCTACAAAATAAATGCTCAAGGCGATATTTTAGCCAGTAAAGTTACGATCAGCCAACCTTCTAATAATGGGACGAACACAGTAACTTTTACAAGCAGATAATTCTTACTATAGCTGTCATCAATACTGTTTACCCCCATAAAACCTTAAAGTAAAAATAAAATAAAAAATGGCGCCTTAAATAGGGGCCATTTTTTATGGTTTATATTTAACGATTAGGTACGATGCCCTTCGATATGTTTACCCTGATATTTGCTTTTTACGCTGTGCGCTGCTTTTATCTTTTTTGGATTATGGTGTGAGACAGCTGGTTTATGTTTGACATGTTTGTACTTGTTATTGACTCCTGCACCCGCTTTTTGGTGCTTTACCTGCGCGGTATGATGGTCAGTAAAGTGCGGTGCAGCATTGGCTTGGCTAGTTATTGTCAAACACGTAGTGATCGCTAAAAGTGAACTTATCATTATCTTTTTCATTGTTATTTCCATCTAAATTGGTATGAATGGTGGTTGAAGATGCGTTATTTACTCTTAAATAAAATAACGTATCGCGATAAAGCGCGGCTCTATCCACAACGAAAATGATAATTGATTTGAGCGTTAATTAGATTTATGAAAGATGAAGAAAGGTTTCGATTGTTGCTAGCAGCTTGAGCTGATCTCGTGATGGTGCTTGTTAAAAGGTTTTGCTTATTAAGAGATTTGCGCTGGTTAAAGGGCCTACAGAATTAACTGACTCAGTGCCGTCATACATATCAGTTTTTTAATATTCTCTTACTGTAAATGTAAAAAATATCGTGCTCTTAAATATTTATCAGTTAAGATGGTTGTAGAGCATCGTCATTGTGACGGCCAATATAACTGCTTAAATTTTTTAAACACCCTCGATAGAGATGCATCGCCACTCATAAAAAATACTGACTCATGTCATCAGAGTTTAATAAAGTTTCAGCTAATATGTTGCTAAAAAAATCATAAAATATCAGGATAAAGTAAAGTTTCAAATGAGAAATAGGAGCTAACAATGAGTAATGACAAAAAGACCATAGAAGACTATAGGCATCTGGTCGTCAGTAAAGATGTCACTGTCCATTTATCACAAGACCAACAAGCAATGATCCTAAAGACTTATGATTATGGGTTGAACGCTATGACTGATATTGATGAGATGCTACTCAGCTCAGTCATTCGTCAGCTTAAAACAGCAATTCAGGCGGACACATAAACCTACTTTAACTATCATTTGGTTAGATAAGTTTTGATTAGATGCTGTTTCGTTGAATGTGACTTAAGTTAAATGTGACGTAAATAGTATCGATCATTTGTTTAGACAGAATCGTTAAGCTGACACTAAAAAGCCCCAAACCACTCGTAAAGGCAGTTTGGGGCAATCCGTAAGCAATATGAGCCCCGTTAAGTATTAATCGTCATTATCGACCTGACTGCTCGTAATCTTACCAGTCATACTATCGACAACCACTTTATGGACTTGGTTGCCTTTGCCAATCTCAATCTTATAAACAGGCTTGCCAAAATCCATGTCGAATTCAGCTTCAAGTACCGTTCCTTTCAACGTTTTATTGGCGTTCTTTATGGCTTGAGACAAGCTGACTTTTGCTTGTTTCATGGTATTATATTCTGCTAAATCTTCTTTATCTAGACGCTCTGTCTCATCTTTTGTGACCTTTCCTGTATTTGCATTCACTCTTACTTCTTGTTCATTATTATTGGCAATCATTTTAATGTCATAATGACTGTTTTCTGCACGATCTTCTTGATCAAAATCTACACTAATAATGTCGCCTTTAACTGCTTTATTAGCAAGGGTAAGTGCCTGCTCTAAACTGATCTTACTTTGTGAAGCAGCGGCAATCTCGCTCATAGAAGTAGCCGCTTGGCTGGCTGAAACAGAAGCCATACTAATGGTTGCGACACTGAGTGCCACCGCTAGCGATTTTTTTAACGTTGATGTTTTTTTCATAATCGATGTTCTTTTCATAATAGTACCCTAATAGGTCTCCAAATATCCTTTGAAGACAATTATTCAGTTAAATAATGTCATGAATTAGTAATGACACTCTTAATAAAATGTTTATTTCGATTAGGATGATGACACAGTGTTAATCTTGATGTCTAAGTGATTTATGCTGATAAAACGTAACGAATGTATTGTTTGCAGCGTTGAACCTTTTATAGATATGTTAAAAAGTAGCCAAACTATGTGCCACTTTTCAAAATGTAGACTTCGTTGGACAAAATTGTAGCGCTACCGTTTATGGCTAAATATCATAAACAGTAAAATTTATATATTATGAAAAATAGGCCGCACCATTATAATAAATGCGTAATAGCGTCTGATAGGTTAGGGGCTTTTTGCAAAACGTAAACCACAAATTTTGCTTCGGTACTAAATGCTTGTCTTGCAACAACGTCTAATAGCGCTTGTCTTTTTTCGCTTTTAGCACGATAAGCATATGGCGTCATTGTCATTAAATCACTCAAGTCATTGGCGGATAAAGTTAGCTCATGACTGACACGATGCGTATGTATGAGAGTGAATTCAGAAGACAGCTCTTGTAAAAACTTGTCAGAGTCATGCTCACGCACGTCATCAAATAATGCTTCGCGCATCGATGCCAAATGTCCTGCATCTGGTTTTGCAATGATCAAATAGCCATCATCAGTTAATACCTCAGCAAATGCTCTTGGTAAGATTGGACTAAAAATACTACTGATACCTTTCATACTATGAGCACTGAGCGGTAGGTTCGCCGCGCTTGTCACCAATGGATAAATAATGGTTGTCCCAGCAGAGGTGTCTTTATCCTGCTGATACCAAAGCTTACCTGTTGTCTTACTTACCTTGGCAAGCTCAACCAATGCAGGCTTACTGATATCAGCTGCGATCAAATTGTCGATGAGACCTGATTCTAGCTCTGCCATCGCTTGAGTGTAATAGCCTTCACCGCACCCAATATCTAACCAATTGGCAGGGGTTTTACTCGGTTCATCTTCCAATCCCCTTTTTGCCAATAGCTGTTGCATCTGTTGGCCAATCAAAGCCTGCAATACTTGATAATGCCCAGCGTTCAAAAACCGTTTACGCGCCTCGATAGAGGCTTGGCTATCACCTGGCGCTTTGGACTTTTTTTGTTGTACTGGTAATAGATTGACATAACCTTGCCGTGCCACATCGAAAGTATGGGCAGTCTGTTTGGGATTTAGGCTGCCGTCACAGCGCCAAGTATCTGGTGCAGGCTGCATAGGAGAGTGACAAAGGGGACAGGTAAATAAGGACACAAGCATCTCAAAATCGTAGCAATATGGCTGGCATTTTAACAAAATTTGCGCGACCTAAGTAATAAAAGCGTGGATAAAAAAAGCCGCCTCAATGCTGATTGAGGCGGCTTTTAAATAACCGATATCACTGTCGATTTTTTATCAATCTAGACGGTATTGGTGAGGCACTTTTAACGCAGTTTTAACGTCATTAGGCCAAGAATAACCAATATGATGGCGATGATCCAAAATCGTGCCACCACTTGGGTTTCTTTCCAGCCAATTTCTTCAAAATGATGATGTAGCGGCGCCATACGAAAGACACGTTTTTTGCGTAGCTTATACGAACCCACTTGTAGCATCACTGATAAGGCTTCGGCAACAAACAAACCACCCATAATCGCAAAGGCAATCTCTTGGCGTGTCATGACCGCAATTGTACCTAGCATCGCACCAAGTGCCAATGCACCGACATCACCCATAAACACTTGTGCTGGATGGGCATTGAACCACAAAAAGCCCAATCCTGCTCCAATCATAGCGCCACAAACAATGATCACCTCAGAGTTGTAAGCGATGTAAGGCACATGTAAATAATCAGCAAAACGTACGTCACCTGACACATATGCCATGGCACCCAAACCAGCTGCCACCAGTACCACTGGTAAAATAGCCAAACCATCCAAACCGTCAGTTAAGTTCACTGCATTGGACGCACCATTGATCACAAAATACGTAAAAATGATAAAACCAATACCAAAGGGTACGACTGAAAATGGAATCATCCAATCTTTAAAGATCGGTAATAACAAATCCTGCATCTCGCGCGTGGTATTGATATCAGGTTGTAGTGTGGCAATATAGTATAAAGACACGCCGACAAATAACGCCCCTATCGATAACCAAAAATATTTTTTGCGGGCGATTAAGCCTTTGGGGTCTTTGTATTTGATTTTGAGCCAATCATCTGCCCAACCTACTGCCCCAAAAATGACCATCACTACCAGCAAAATCCACACATAGGGATTGTTCAAGCGTGCCCAAAGCAACGTCGATATACCGATGGCACTGAGAATCAACACGCCACCCATGGTTGGCGTACCCGTTTTGACCAAATGCGACTGCGGGCCATCGTCACGAATCGCCTGTCCGTATTTGAGCGAGCGTAGATGCTTAATGACACGTCCGCCAAAGATCATACTAAAGGCAAGTGCGGTAATAACCGCGAGTAGCGCGCGTAGCGTCAACGAAGAAACTGCCGAAAACGGCGTATAATACTGACCAAGCCAGCCAAACAACCAAACTAACACCGCCTACTCCTCGACTAGCGCATTGATAAGGGTTTCCATCTGCATGGAACGAGAGCCTTTGAATAACACGGTACAAGTCTGGGCTTGTTGCGCTTGCAAATACGGCTGCAAATATTGTAATAAATGGTCTTTATCAGCGAACGCATGTGCATTGATATTGGCAATCTCTTGCGCCCCTGCCACTGTGTAAGGCGCGTACTCACCCACACAAAGCAATACATCTATCCCCGTGGTCGCAATGGTACGACCTAAACTCTGATGTTCGCTCACTGCCGCCTCACCCAATTCGCCGATATCACCCAATACCATGACTTGTATACCCGTCTGCGCGGCTAATACTTTTGCAGCGGCACGTACCGAATGAGGATTGGCATTATAAGTATCATCGATCAAGCGATGCATACCAAGCAGCTGGCTGTTCAAACGACCTTTGGCAGGGCGCGAATTCTCAAGGCCAATGACGATATCTTTTGCATCAATGTTTAGTGCATGAGCACAGGCAGCAGCAGCAAGCGCATTATTGACATTGTGCTCGCCTGCGAGTGGCAAATTGATGTCATGCAATTGGTTACCGATATGTAGCTTAAATTCACTGCGTTCAGGCTCTACGTCCAAATGACTGGCACTCACATCGGTATTACCAAACCCGATAACATGTGAAGTATATTGTTCAGCGATACGGCGTAACTGGTTGGTAAAATCGTCTTTATCAGGAACGATAGCAAACTGCGTGTCTGTTAAGGTGTGATAGATTTCTGCTTTGGTTTGGCAAATACCTTCACGACTGCCAAACTCACCCAAATGTGCCGTGCCAATATTCAAGATACAAGCGACATCAGGCTGGACAATCTCAGTCGTATAAGCAATCTCGCCAATATGATTGGCACCCAGCTCTAAAATAGCGTAACGATGATGATCTGATAACTCAAGGAGCATCATCGGCACACCTAAATCATTATTTAGGTTGCCACGGGTAATCAATGTGGGTGCCAATCGACCAAAAATGCTACCAAGCATCTCTTTACAAGTCGTCTTGCCACTAGAGCCTGTGATGGCAATTACCGTCAGATCTTTGTGCTGCTGACGGCGATAAGCGGCCAGTTGTCCAAGCGCCAATCGTGTGTCACTCACAACCAGCTGTGGAATACTGGTAGAAATAGGACGAGAGACGATAGCGGCGACAGCCCCTTTTGATGCTGCCATATTGATGTAATGATGACCATCAAAATTGTCGCCACTTAATGCCAAAAAGATATCACCCGTTTTTATGGTACGCGTATCAGTGGCAATGCGGTTACTGATTGCTCCGTGGTTTGCTGACTCTGCGTGACCTGCATTTACTTGGACTTCTGGTAGTTGCCAATGTCCATTAAGCGACTGTGTGGCCGCAAGCAAATTGTCTGCCTGCCAAACATACAGCCCTTGTGACTGGATGGTGTTATCGTTGTCGGCTGTCATAGTGGTTACCTTATATGATGACTACTTGTTTCTTATATTTGAATGTACTGATTTGAACGTACTGACTTGCATGTACTGGGCGTGTTCTAGAAAAAATTAAAACGCAACTGCAACCGCTATGATTTATACTCGTCCCGCTTGCTGAAGTGCATTTTGTAAGACAACACTGTCATCAAAATCATAACGCACGTTATTGATTTCTTGATAGGTCTCATGTCCCTTACCAGCGATGACTACAATATCGGCGGCGGCGGCTTGTCGAACAGCGTACTCAATCGCTTTTTGGCGTGCAGGCTCGATATGCGTACGCTGATATTGCTCAGCACTCATGCCAGCTTGCATGTCTTGCAAAATTATATTCGGATCTTCAGTACGAGGATTGTCCGCTGTGAGTATGATTTGATCCGCACCTGCCAGGCCCGCTTGCGCCATCAATGGGCGCTTACCAGCGTCACGGTCGCCACCACAACCGAATACCGCCCATAGCTGACCATCACAATGGGTTTTAAGACTGGCGAGTACTTGTTGTAAAGCGTCAGGCGTGTGCGCATAATCCACAATAAAACAACCCTCATTGGATGGTACGCGCTGCATGCGCCCAACAGCGCCTTGTAACTGCGGTACAACGGCTGCGATACGCTCGATATCATGGTCAATGTCAGTACCAATCGCCACTGTTGCAGCAATGGCTGCTAGCAAATTGGCCACGTTAAAGCGACCTAACAATGGACTTATGACAGTGATGGTGTTGGTTTGGTCGTGATTGGCATCTGTACTATCAAGATGAACATCACCAGTATTATTACTGACGTTATAGCGCACAGCAATCTCAACCCCTTGTAAACTCGGATTGATAGTAGCGGCGACAAAGGTTGCGTTTTTAGTAGGGTTTAGACTGTATGTCCAGACGGTTAAAGCACTGGTATGCGCCATATCTAGCATAATCTGTGCATGCTCATCATCAAGATTAATAATGGCATGGGTCAACTCTGGAAAATGCGTTTTATCAAACAGCTTAGCTTTAGCAGCAGCATATTCTGCCATATCCGCATGATAGTCCAAATGATCACGGCTCAAATTGGTATAAATCGCCACTGACGCCGGCATGCCTTGTAAGCGCTGTTGATCAAGACCGTGCGAACTCGCTTCCAACGCCAGTAGATCAGCATTTTCTTGCCCCATTTGATATAAGAACTGTTGAACGGCTAACGCATCCCCTGTCGTGTGGCTGGCTTGCACCAACGCTCCAAGCTTACCATTGCCCGCTGTACCCATGACGGCACTACTCATGCCCATCAATTGCGCCAATTGCGCGACCAGTTGACTGATGGTGGTTTTACCATTGGTGCCCGTAACGGCTACAATTGCTGGCAAAATCACTGGTTGCTGATACTGCAAATACGCCTGAATCAAATCGCCCAAAAAATCTCTAATATTAGGCACGTATAAGACAGGACAAGGCAGCGCGATGAGTTGCTGCTGTGCAACCGATTGCAAATTATCTGCTAATGAAGAAGTATTCATATCGGCTGTTGTCAGTAAAGCAATAGGATCGATTTCAGATAAGATAAATGCGGCACTGTTAGCCGCTTGTATCAGATAATCACGACTTTTTTGACTGTGTAGTGTTTGGCTTTTTAATAAGACAAACACATCATTTTTTTTGAGCTGACGGCTGTCCAAACAAAACTGATGGAAGGGAATAGCCGCAATTGAGTCTTGTTGATTGCGGCGAGTTTGTGTCGATAATGCCTGTGCCAATGGAGGCTGCGCGGATGCGGCGATCATCGCTGTTAGGGTTTGCTGCAAACTATGTTTATTACTGGACTCGGCCAATTGTTGCAAGGTGACAGTAGTGCGGTTTAGCGATGAAGTAGACACGGTCATTGGCAAATCCTAAACAGTTAAAACAAATCAAAGAATGAATGGCTAAACATTTAAAAACCGACTACCAATACCTACTTGGCTTTCGTTTCTAACGGTTTGTCCAACGGCACATTATATAAACGTAGTGCTTCTTTCATCACATTATGAAAAACGGGTGCTACAGTTAGACCTGCGTACATTTGACCACGTGGGTCTTCAATCAACATCACACCCACCAATCTTGGATTTGATGCAGGCACCATACCGGCAAAGACGTTACGATATTGATCCGAATAATAGCCACCCTCTGGGTTGATACGGCGCGATGTGCCTGTTTTACCCGCCACCCGATAGCCATCAATAGCGGCGGCTTTGGCCGTACCACCTGTTTCGGTGACACTCTCCATCATCTGCACAATAGACATCGCCTGCTCATGAGCCATAATACGTTTGCTCGGCTTGGTCTTGTCATCTTTGATGAGGGTCAATGGATGCATAACGCCGCCTGCAGCCAGTGCTGAGTAAGCCTGTGCTACTTGTGCCAGCGTCACTTGTAGGCCATATCCATAACTGACTGTCGCCCGTCTTGACGTCTCTTTCTCTTTTGGTGTGACAATAAGCCCACTACCTTCACCTGGGAACTGTAGCGGTGTTTTTTTGCCAAAACCAAACTGTCTTTGCATATTGGTGATGGCTTCGGGTGGTAGCGACAAAGCAATCTTGGTTGACGCCACGTTACTGGATTTCTGTAACAAGGTTGCCAAGTTAATACGACCCAAATTGTTGTGATCTCGAATGGTGTAACCACGAACACGAATAGAGCCTGGATTGGTGTCAATCAAAGAGGTCGTCGTATACTTACCTGAATCTAAGGCTGTCGCAACGGTAAACGGCTTCATCACCGAACCTGGCTCAAAAACATCGAGGAGTGCACGGTTACGCTGATTTTCACCCGTCATTTCATTCAAATTATTGGAGTTAAATGATGGCCATGTAGATAAAGCCAGTACCTCACCCGTTTGTACATCGACGATCATACCCGTAGACCAACGCGCTTTTTGGACACGTCCTGCCTTTTCTAACTCTTTATAAAGCAAATACTGCAAGCGTGAATCAATGGTCAATGCCACATCTTTGCCAGCAATTTCAGGTTCAATCTGCTTTAGCTCTTTTAGGCTGTTTTGTTTGGCATCTTTGAGTACCAAGACTTTACCGTCTGAGCCTGACAGATCTGTTTCGTATTGATGTTCTATCCCTGCGCGTCCTTCGTAACCACCTTCAGGATCGGTAGAGTTTTGCCCCATAAAACCCAAAAGCTGAGAGTTTGGTTGCGGCTGTGGATAATAACGCTGGAAGAAGTTTTTCTCATAGACACCAGGGAAATCAAGCGAGCTGACGCTTTGAGCAATCTCTGGCGTTACCTTGTTCAAAAGGGGCAGATAATGAGAGCCAGCACCCTTTGGTAGGGCAGCTTTGACCGCCTCTTCATCTGTCACATCGACACTGGTATCAATGGCAGTTACTTTTTTTAGCTCATCGACCGAAATATTAGCCGCCGCTGCCAATTTGGTTAAATCCATATTGTCTAAGCGTTTTTGCATACGCGCGACCAACTTTGGACTATCAGGATTGGTCAGGATAATGCGTTTGAGCTCATAATATTCGCGTGCGTAATCGTGCGGACTAAATGTCACGGTCGCAAGAGGCGCACTAATGGCCAATGGTAAATCATTACGATCGGTAATCATACCGCGATAGGATTTTTGCGTACGCACACTAGTGATCAGCTCATTGCCTTTGTCTTGATAAAACTGAGCATTGGCAACTTGTAAATAGTAAGCACGGGCGATGAGCAAACCCAAAATCACCAAGGAGATGACCCAAATCATGCGAAAGCGGTTTTTATCCTGCTCAAAGCCGCCACGAGAAGAGGCGCCAGACGCTTTACCCAAAAACCCTCTTTTACTTTTTTGGTTTTTGACACTGGTATAGGCGCCCTGTTCATCATCTTTTTTGAGACGACCAAATAATCTTTCTTTACGGCTATTGGTGGCTTTAGGATCGGACTTACCGCCTGCTTGACCAGATTTAGCAGCATTGGTACGGCGCAAAGGTTTAATAACTTTACCACTGGCAGCTTTTTTACTGGTGTTTTTTGAGGCAGCTTTACTATTATTGGTATTGGGTTTTTTGTCGCTCATTGTCCTGCCTCCGTTAGGTCGGCATCGCTTGGAGCAACCTCAGATGTTACATCACTTGTCTCGGCAGACCCAGTCTCCGCAGGCACAACAGGTGGTACATTGCTTACTCGTCCTTCGCCAACGATATCTGAATCATTGGTCGCCACCTCGGTAGATTCTGTCGTCTCGGCTGGTGCTACTACGCCTGCCACGCCTGGTTGGATAATCAATTTATCTTCGAGCATAGGAGAGAACATACCCAGCTCAGCAACGGCACGGCTGGCAATTTGCGGTGTTGCACTAAACGTTTGCTGCTCAATCAATAGACGCTGGTGTTCGATCTGTAGCTTTCTCTCTTGTTTTTTCATGTCTTGCAAAGCTTTATAATCCTGGTGGTATTGCTGAATGCCTTCGGCAGTTTTAATTCCACTCCAAATAATAGCCGCCGCCAGCAGCAATAATATGGCGACATAAATACTGACCATATTAAATCGGCGCACAAATAGCTCGCCAATATCGGCATTAGGGGGTATTGTGGCACGACGGTTTGTAGTTTTGTCAGATATTGCCATGACGATCTCAAAAAAGTGAACTTAAAAATATAAAAAGCGATAATCAGTTACGAGTTAACAACCCTCATAAGCTATCCGCACCATCAATTCATATACAGCCAAATACAAAAGTAAACGCTGAGCCTAGCAGATAATGTTTACAGCTTTTTAACAGCAGCGTAATCATTGAAACATTTAGGCATATACAACTCATAAAAAACCAACTGTCCATTACGTCAATGAACTGACTGACGCTTTATGGCGCATTGTCGATGACATAATCACTGTCTGTACGGGTTGCCATTCGTAACCAAGCACTTCGAGCGCGCGGATTTCGACTGGTTTCAGCCTTACTCGGGCCCACGCGTTTGGGTTTACTAAAATAACGCGGCCGTTTGGGCGGCATCGGCAAATTCTCATCTTCTGGATACTGACCTTTGCTATGACGCTGCAAAAACTGCTTGATACGACGATCTTCTAATGAGTGAAAGCTGATTACTGCCAGCTGCCCACCTGCCTTTAAAAGCGGTATGCTTTGTGCTAAAAAGTCGTCAACATCGCCAAGCTCATTATTGATAAAAATACGCATGGCCTGAAAGCTTTGCGTGGCTGGATGTTTGCCGCGCTGCCAATTAGGATGCGCCACTTTAATCACCTCTGCCAGCGCAAGCGTTGAGTCATAGCTCTCCATTTGTTTGATAGCACGGGCAATGCGGCGGCTATGGCGCTCTTCGCCGAATTCATACAATACATTGGCTAAGGTTTCTTCATCAACGTACTCAAGCCACTCTGCAACTGACTGACCACGACTGGTATCCATACGCATATCAACTGCGCCATCCCGCATAAAACTAAAACCTCGGCTACCGTCATCGATTTGCGGAGAGGAAATACCCAAATCCGCCATCAATCCATCGACTTGTGTGATACCGAGAGCTGCCAAACTGGTTGTCAATGTCGCAAAACTATCATGCACCACGTGTATGCGCTTATCTTCGCTTGCCAGTGCGTTGGCAACGCTGATGGCAGTCGGATCTTTGTCAAAGACAATCAACCGCGCATCATCTGCAAGCTGGCTGAGTAGTAAGCGACTGTGACCACCTCGCCCAAACGTTGCATCCACATAGACGCCGCTTACTTGTAAGCTTTTTTGGGGTTTTGACTCATCTTTTTGCGTCGGTAAGGATTTGACACCCAATACCGCTGCGACGGTTTCTGGCAGTAGCACAGCATCGTGGACAAAATCCACCTCGTCTGATGTGGCTGGGTCTTGAATCGACGCTTGAGTCAGCATGTGATCCGTATGTTTTTCGACAGCAGACGGACTGGCCTCTGACTCAGAATGATCAGTGACTAAGGAAGGATTGGCGTTGGTATTTGATTTAGACTTTGATAGGGACACAAACAACTCAGTAGATGATGACCATATTGGCCAGTAATAGTAAAAAATCAGATGAAAATAAACAAGTTATGACTTACTGAGCATTATTATCGCAAGGATACGCAGGTAGTCAAGCGCTAGACGGGCTTTTCGTTAAAAATATCCCGTCTGTCTGTTATACTAACGGCATATTTTACGCTATTTTTTCACGTTGACTTCTATTCTTTCACCTGTATTTTTTAGTCATCTTCTTTATTCATCGTTTTATTTGTCACTTTTCTTTAATAACCATATTCTGAGATTTTTATGATGCAAACCTCGACACCATCTACTACTAACAGCAAGCGTCCTGTCCGTACTCGTATTGCCCCATCACCTACTGGTTTTCCGCATGTAGGGACAGCTTACATCGCTCTTTTTAACTTAGCCTTTGCCAAAGCGCATGGCGGTGAGTTTATTTTGCGTATCGAAGACACTGACCAAACTCGCTCGACTGAACAGTCTGAACAAATGATTTTAGACGCCCTACATTGGGTCGGTCTGGATTGGAGCGAAGGCCCAGATATCGGTGGCCCACATGCCCCTTATCGCCAAAGCGAGCGCAGTGATATTTATAAAAAGCACGCTGAGATTCTAATAGAAAAGGATCATGCATTCCGCTGTTTTTGTACCAGTGAAGAGCTAGACGCTATGCGCGCTGAGCAAATGGCCAATGGCGAGACGCCGCGCTATGATGGTCGCTGTGCCCACCTTGCCCCGGAGAAAACGGCGCAACTGGTCAATGAGGGCAAACCACACGTCATTCGTATGCGTGTACCAACCGAAGGCACTTGCCAGGTTCAGGATATGTTACGCGGCACGGTTGAGATTCCTTGGACACAAGTGGATATGCAAGTGCTGCTAAAAACCGATGGTATGCCAACGTATCATTTGGCCAACGTCGTCGATGATCATTTGATGGAAATCACTCATGTGATGCGCGGTGAAGAATGGCTCAACTCTGCACCCAAGCATCAACTGCTTTATGAGTATTTTGGGTGGGAGATGCCAACGCTTTGCCACATGCCACTACTGCGTAACCCTGACAAATCAAAACTGTCTAAGCGTAAAAATCCAACCTCCATCACTTACTATCGTGATGCAGGCGTATTGCCTGAGGCATTGCTCAATTACCTTGGTCGTATGGGCTACTCAATGCCCGATGAAGCTGAGAAATTCACCTTAGATGAGATGATTGCAAGCTTCGACATTCAGCGTGTATCACTTGGCGGCCCTATCTTCGATATCGAAAAACTCAACTGGGTCAATAGCGAATGGCTACGCGCCCTCACGCCTGAAGAGCTCAAAAATAAAATCCTTGAGTGGGCAAGCAATAGCGATAAATTGACCGCTATCGCCGCCGCGATTCAACCACGTATTGAGCTATTATCTGATGCCGTCAACTGGGGTGGCTTTTATTTCCAAAACTTACCTGAGATCACTGCTGAGAGCTTCACACATAAAACGCTTACGCCTGAGCAAATCGTCGAGACGCTACAATTGGCACTTTGGCAGCTTGAAACCTTACCAACGTGGTCAGAAGAAAATATTTATGCCACTTTAAAAGGCCTTGCAGCCCATCTTGATATTAAGATGCGTGACTTTATGACGCCATTCTTTATCGCGATTGCTGGTAGCACGTCATCAACGCCCGTCATGAACTCTATGGCGATAATTGGTGCTGATATGACCCTGACACGCTTGCGCCACGCTGTTGATGTACTGGGCGGTCTTGGCAAAAAGAAACTGAAAAAATTAGAGAAGCAAGCAGCAGAGTTGCCAGACTTTTTGGCAGCTACTGAATAATTTATCTGCTAAATAATCAATTAGCGAACTTGTCGTATTTAAAAGGGTCAGGCCATCTCTGACCCTTTTTTCGTTGTTAATAACTATTACCCTCAGATTATTAAACATCTTTTATCAAACCTTTTAACTGGAAACAAATATGGCAGCCAAAACCGTCACGATAGAAAGTAAAGATTATGTATTTAACACGCTTAAAGAAGCACAGAAATACTATGATGCCATCGTAAAGGAGCTTTATGATGCAAAACTTACTCTGACAGAGGGTCAGGATTTTGAAGACTTAAAATGGATATACAGCACTTACTGCGGCTACACCAAGCATAATCTAGATAAATTAGGCGAATATGACATCATTGGCTTCAAAGGTATAAGAACAATCCGAGAAAAGGGTGGTCAATATATGCCAACTGAATGCGGTGCCGTTATTTTTTCTGATGGCAGCGAAGAAGAGTTTTACACCGATAAAGCCATTAAAGAGATCGCTCTCAAGCAAAATCCACGCTAATTTCAGCTTATCGAGCAGTTGAAATAGGCTAAAATACTTTTTTTTGCATATTTATGACTTTTTTTAAAATAAGTGTTGACAGACCCCCCTTACTTCCCTAAAATGTGCTCACTCTTAGCGAGGGGCTATAGCTCAGTTGGTAGAGCACTTGCATGGCATGCAAGGGGTCAACGGTTCGACTCCGTTTAGCTCCACCATACTTATTTATAGCAACGCTCAGTATTACTGAAACGTCATCATAAATACTCGCTAGTAGAACAGTATCAGCACCTAGGCAAGGCTTGCTCTATTAATAGATAAGCTATCTGATATTGTGAAGTACCGTTATAACCATTGGTTATGACACTCTATGCGTCCCCATCGTCTAGAGGCCTAGGACACCGCCCTTTCACGGCGGTAACGGGGGTTCGAATCCCCCTGGGGACGCCACTATTCGGCGTCACTTATTAGCACTTTTGCTCTGCATCAGATAAGACTAGTAAGCGAACACTAAAAAGCCCAGTCACATATTTTGTGACTGGGCTTTTTTTATGGCTTAAATTTGTACATTACCATTTTACCTCTCTTTAATTTCCTAGACGACTGTCCATAGTTGTCAATAGTCGTATAAGCACCTCATTTAGGTGATTTACACGTTCTTACATACCGTCGATTTTTTCACCTAGTTTAACAATCCACTACAAAATGCTTGTGTTTTCCTACTCAACAGCATTATTAATCTCAATAATTTTTCCTTATGATTGCCCTATATTCACTATGGATAATATTTGGCAAAAACGAATTTATAAAAAATTTTGTTGTCTATATAGTAAAAAATCTAAACAAATAACGAATAATTAGTGATTTTTAAAAGGAATGGTTATGTTATCTACTTATACCCCTCAACGTCGTCCATCGTGGCGCGGTGTCATCGCCGGTCTGGTCATGGGAATGATTGTCGTCATGGCGATGATTGCTCTCGCTTTGGTACTCAGCTCATTTTTACCGTTTGATTTAAAAGGTACTAGTATTGCTGGTGGTATTTATGCAGCTATTACAGCATTGGTCAGTGCGTTTGTGGCAGGTTATTTTGCGATCAAGTTTTCAGCGCCTGAAGCCCTATTTGGTGATGGTACAGACATTGACCCAAAAGATGCTACGCTAACGGGTATGTTGACAGCGGCTTTAATCGTCTTATTGACCACTTTTTTCACACTCAGTAGTGCCACTGGTATTTTGGCATCAGCAGGTAATGTCGTAGGTGGTACCGTGAGTACAGTCGCTAAAACAGCTGGTGGCGCTGCTGCCGCTGGTACAGCAGCCGCTGGTCAAGCGTCACAAAATGAAGGCGTACAACAAAAAGCACAAGAGATTTACCAGCGCGTATCAGGTGATATCAGCGAACAAGATATCCAAGCTATGGTTGCAAAAAACACGCAAAATTTAGATCAACAGCAGGTTGCAGCGACCAGTCGTGTGGTCGAAGATCTCGTAAATGGTACTAAAAATGAAGTTGCTGAAATGGACTTCACTGATCTAGACACATGGCGCAATATTGATGACTATGCAAAACAACGTATGGCATCTATTGAACAGACCTTAGAAGGCCCTGAATTTATCGCTCGTTTGCAACAAGAAGGTTTGAGTGAAGCAGAAGCGATTCAGGTTCGTACGGAAGTTCAACAGTCATTTAACGAATACAAAATGAAAACTGAGCAGACGATTGCAGAAGCAAGACAAGCAGCTGAGCAAAGACTACAGCAAGCTGAAGACGTTGCCCGTAAAGCAGCATTATATAGTGGTCTATTTTGGTTAATCAGTACGTTGTTGACCTTCATTGCTGCCACTATGGGCGCAAGAAGTGCCGCTTCAAAGTATCGCTTAGCCAAGCCTATGATTACGCTAAATGACAACGTTCGCTAAGATATTTGGTAAAAAATCAAAGCGACACTGATAGCGTATTCACTGAAAATAAAGAAAAGCCCGATCATCATTGGTGATTGGGCTTTTTTATGGTTATTATTTTTAGCATATATTTTATTTCTACTTTTAGTAATCCATGATTATAAACCTTATTGCCAACTCATTTAATACTCGTTAATATCGATACAATTGGAGATTTTATGACTCGTATTCTCAGGTCATGAACAATGATGACGATTGGCGCTATTAAGGACGTGGTTGGCTATGTTTGGTATTGAAAACTATCTAGGGTTTATCCTCGCGGCTATTTTACTCAATCTTACTCCTGGCACAGATAGTATGTACATCATTACTCGTAGTGTCTCTCAAGGACAAAGCGCGGGGCTTTATTCTGTTTTGGGCATCACCACGGGCAGTTTGATCCATACTTTGTTGGCGTCGTTAGGATTGTCCGTTTTATTGGCCAGCTCTCCCACTGTCTTTATGATTGTCAAATATCTTGGTGCAGGTTACTTATGTTATTTAGGATTCAAAATGCTTACTAGCAAACAATCCTCCTCGATAGCAAGCAGTCTGCCTCAAAACAAAGATGTCATTAGGCAGAGCAAGATAGAGGGTTGGCAAATTTATAAACAAGGGGTCTTGACCAACGTCTTTAATCCGAAGGTTGCCTTATTTTTTATCGCTTTTTTTCCTCAGTTTATTGATCCTAATTACGCTTATGGCATGCTGTCATTTTTAATATTGGGACTGACCTTTGCGACCACGGGTTTTATATGGTGCTCATGTTTGGCATTATTGGCGGCTCGGTTCAGCAAAAAATTACGAGAAAAACCTTCTATTGAAGCCATATTAAATAAAATAAGCGGACTTGTCTTTTTTGGCTTAGGAATTAAGTTATTGACTGAGAAGGCTTGAGTACTTAAGTAATCAGAGACAAAAGCGTACGTTATAAAAAAGGCCTCAATCATGATGATCGAGGCCTTTTGTCTATATGAAGTTTGATGAACTATTACACTGCCTCTTTACTCTCAGCAGCCAATTGACGTAGTACGTAATGCAACACGCCGCCATGACGTACGTACTCGCGCTCTTTTGGCGTCTGTAGCATGACGTTGACGTCAAACGTTTCGGTCGAACCATCGGCACGGGTAGCGGTGACGCTTGCGGTCTTGCTCTCACCATTGTCGAGGCCTGTGATGCTGAGCACCTCTGAGCCATCGAGCTTGTAAGTCTCAGCATTTTCGCCCTCTTTAAAGGTCAATGGTAATACACCCATACCGACGAGATTAGAGCGGTGAATACGCTCAAACGAGCTGGTCAATACGGCTTTTACGCCAAGCAAGATCGTACCTTTAGCCGCCCAATCACGGCTAGAGCCAGAACCGTACTCAGCCCCGCCCAATACTACGAGGGGACGCTTATCTTCCTTGTACTTCATTGCTGCATCATAGATGGCCATCTCTTCACCATCTTGCAACGTGGCGCTGTCACCTTTGAAGTAATAGGTATAACCGCCCTCTTTACCATTCATCATGGTGTTTTTGATACGAATATTGGCAAAGGTACCACGTGTCATGACCGCATCATTACCACGACGTGAGCCATAGCTATTAAAATCAGCTTGCATCACACCACGTTCTTTCAAGTACTTACCTGCTGGAGAGTCAGGATCAATATTACCAGCTGGCGAAATATGATCGGTGGTGATCGAATCACCAAACAGACCTAAGATGCGCGCGCCTTCGATATCTGGAATACCTTCTGGCTCCATAGTCATGCCATCAAAGAACGGTGGGTTTTTAATATAAGTAGATTCTTCGCTCCACGGGTACAGCTGGCTGTCAGCTGAGCTGATGGCGTTCCACGCTTTACTGCCTTCAAATACTTCGCCATAGTTTTTGCGGAACATATCGGCATCAATATTATTGGCTATCAGCTCGTTGATCTCTTCTGACGTTGGCCAGATGTCTTTTAGATAGACATCATTGCCCTCTTGATCTTGACCGATTGGGTGCGTTGTCATATCGATATCGACCGTACCTGCCAGCGCATAAGCAACCACTAGCGGTGGTGACGCCAGATAGCTGGCTTTGACATGTGAGTGAATACGGCCTTCGAAGTTACGATTTCCAGATAGTACGGCAGCAGCAACCAAGTCGTTTTCCTCAATACCCTGCTCGATACTTTCAAGCAACGGCCCTGAGTTACCGATACAAGTCGTACAACCATAACCTACAAGGTAAAAGCCTGTTTTTTCTAGCTCATCCATCAACTTAGTCTTTTCTAAGTAATCAGTCACCACTTTAGAGCCAGGCGCTAATGAGGTTTTGACCCAAGGTTTTGCTTTGAGTCCTTTTGCCGCCGCTTTTTTTGCCACCAAGCCAGCGCCGATCATAACTGCTGGGTTAGAGGTGTTGGTACAAGAGGTAATCGCGGCAATCACCACTGAGCCATCACGTAGTTTATGGTCCTTGTCGTTGATACTAACAGTAGAAAACACCCCATTTGCAGGCTGATAACCTTCATCTTGGCTATTATCCATTTTTGGCTTCGCTGCTAAGGTTTCGGCTTGCTCTTGCTCACCGCCTTCTTGGTCGAAACGAACTTTACCTTCGACTTCTGATTTTCGGTCTTTGGTCATTTTTGCTAACGTTTCGCCAAATTTTTCGTGCATATCAGACAGGTTGATACGTTGCTGCGGTAAGTTAGGACCTGCCAGTGCTGGCTGGACAGACGATAAATCCAGCTCTAGCTTGCTTGAATACGTCGCTGCTGGCGTATCCGCATCATGCCACAAGCCTTGCGCTTTGGCATATTTTTCGACCAGCTCAATTTGAGATTCCTCACGTCCAGACAGGCGCAAATAATCGATGGCCATTTGGTCAATCGGGAAAATACCACAGGTGGCGCCGTATTCTGGCGACATATTAGCAATAGTGGCACGATCGGCAAGCGGCATACTGTGTAGACCTTCACCATAAAACTCAACGAATTTACCAACCACACCATGGGCACGCAGCATCTCAACCACACGCAATACCAAATCTGTTGCTGTGACCCCTTCGGTCAGCTTACCTGTCAATTCAAAACCGACTACTTGTGGAATGAGCATTGAGGAGGGTTGACCAAGCATCGCCGCTTCCGCTTCAATACCGCCCACGCCCCAACCGAGCACACCGATACCATTAATCATCGTTGTATGGCTATCCGTACCAAATACCGTATCAGGATACGCTGTCAGCTCACCGTCTACGTCTGCTGCCATTACGACACGTGCCAAATACTCAAGGTTTACCTGATGCACAATACCTGTCGCTGGCGGTACGACAACGAAGTTTTCAAAGGCATTACGACCCCAATGCAAAAACTCATAACGCTCATTATTACGCTTAAATTCGATTTTTTCGTTTAAATCAAGCGCATCTTCGCGGCCATAAGCATCTACTTGTACAGAATGGTCAACAACCAATTCACTTGGGATAAACGGATTGATTTGCTCGGCTTTACCGCCCAGCTCGACCACCGCATCACGCATGGCTGCCAGATCGACGACCGATGGCACACCTGTAAAATCCTGCAACACGACGCGGGCGGGCATAAAGGCGATCTCTTTTGACGCTTCGGCACCTGCATCCCAATTTGCAACCGCTTCAATATGGTTTTCACCGACAGATTGACCACCATCTTCATTGCGCAATAAATTCTCTAAGACGATTTTCATGCAAAACGGTAGTTTGCTGATGTTTTCAAAGTTTTTGGTCAGCTTTGGCAAACTGTAATAGGCATGTTCCTTGCCATCGACCGAGATCGTATCTTTTACATTAAAAATATCACTCATGGTAGCTTCCTTATCGTTGTTATGGATTCTGCACATAAACCGTGAGGCGTTTATGCGGATGATTGGTGGCTATATAGCTAAAGACTTTGTTGCTTACTAATAATGGCTTTTAGTAATTGACAGAGCATTACTTAAAATAGAGATAGGTGTTTGCAGTAATAGCACAAACGTACTTATTAGTACTTAACGATACCTCTATTTACCATAACAAACATCCTATACTTTGTGAACGCTTAGACGTTGTCAAATCGTGGCACAATCGTAAACGGTACAATGGTTGAACACTTTTTTGATAAGTATTTAGAGGCTTTCACCTTTTACTTTTTTGGCGACGTCCACTGCGAAAGACATAAGGGTCATCGTAAAAGTGAGTGTGCTTGTTTTCAGAGCAAAAATACGGCACACCCAAAATCGGTAATGGAGATAAATGACGCGGCGTAACCTCATCATGCGATAGTAACTCATCCATCTGCTGAGCCAGTGTACGGTCTAAATAATTCATGCGTTCAGACAATGGCAATGCAAAGAAATCTTGTGTCACATAAATAACGAGACTATGCGCACATAAGGGTTTGCGGGGTTGTACCAACTGCTCTAGTAGCGCATGACCAAAAACATAGACAGCCGCTTGCGCATGGCGATTCACTTGTTTTGGATTGTCCCATTGGGCACGCGACTCAACCAAACTTGCTTGCCAATCAAATGCTTTTAATCCTTTACCAATGCGTCTATCAGACGTGACCAGCACTGCGCCATTTTCATCAAAGACAGTAATAGTATCGCGTACCCGTCCTCGACTATGCCCAATGCCCTGCGCGGCAATTTCTAGCATGTGGAAGTGATTTAGTAGCGCTTTGGTCTTCGGAAACGTGAGCCAAATACTGCCATTAAACAAGTCATGCAAATTATCACGCGTAGGTATATTGCCCGTCTTCGCGATAAAATACTCATAAGCCTCGCCTTCAGGTAACGCGTTTTGTGAGACGAATGTGAGCGTTTGCGCTTGTGCGTTTTGAGTTGGTTTGGTGGTCGGCAAACCCTCTTGTACGCCGTCGCAGCGTAGCATCAAGGCCGTATTTAATATATCAGCGATAATGTCGATTGGCTGACCATCACGCGCGGTAGGACTGTCTTGTCCATTTGTCTCACTTAAACCTTTTACCGTATCGCCAATATACTTTAGCTGGTTTAAGTGGCTGAGCCATGGCGCTTGCCAATCAATCTCAGCAAATTGCTTATCAAATATAGGTAAATGACTAAAGGAGGCATGAGAAGGTATTTTGAAAGGTAAATCAGTCGCGGTCATATGAGCGATCCCTATTAGACGTATGGCTGGTCTATGGTATCATGGTGCGCTTTTTTACAGCTAGATGAGCCGCTCGAAAGGTCTTTTTGAGCGCTATTTATTGATGAGTGTCTATGGCAAATTTTAATACCCATTTAAACACCGCATTTATGGTGAGTGGTACGCTGAGTTTAACGGTTTATAAAGCAGGGTTGGTTGACGATTCAGGATTTTTGATGTGCGTGGCGCTGGGTACCATCGGCGGGCTCTTGCCCGATTTGGATTCCGATAACTCAACACCGATTAAACTTGGTTTTAACATCACTTCTTTTATTTTTGCTTTTGGTCTAGTTATGCATTGGCGCAGTGAGCTGAGTTTATTGTCGCTGATTGTTTTGTGGCTGGCTGGCTATTGTTTTATGCGTTATACCGTTTTTGCTGTTTTTACCAATATGACGGTGCATCGAGGCGTGATTCATTCTGTGCCTTATATGGCGATACTGGGACTTGGACTCACCTGTCTTAGCTATTATGTGTTGCAGCTTCCCCTGACTGCCAGCTGGTTTTATGGTTTGTTTTTATTTGGCGGTGCGCTGGTACATTTATTATTAGATGAAGTGTATAGCGTCAATTTATCCAACATGAAAATGAAGCGCTCATCCGGTACGGCGATGAAGTTTTATCAGCATAAAGATAAGTGGTGGTACTTATTAATCTATACCGTACTGGCTATGCTGCTGTATCTGACGCCGCCCTTTGAACCTTTTTGGCAACAGCTGCGAGATCCAGCACCGTGGGCACAATTAAAAGTGGGCATTTTGCCTGACATCGTAGAAGATATGCTGCGTGAGAGACCATGATGATGCTTGACGATCAAAATATCATGCACTGCTAATATCAATTTTTTTGCTTGCTGTGCCTGCGCAGACAGAGGCTGCAAAAATTGATATCAGTAGTACCGTAGCGTTTTTGAGATATTTTGACCATAGTTACATCGTGGCTGCTATAGAATAAATCGACTATATAAATACGAATCATTAGAGTACGCTATGTCACTTTCTACACTGTCTACTACCCAAACCTGTCCTTGCCAAATCAATCCGTTATTAGAAATAGGCTCGCCGCTCACATATCAAGAATGCTGTCAGCCTTATCATGATGCGTTTTCTAATGCAGATATGGACGAATTAAGCGCGGTAAGGGCAGAGAATGCCGAGCGTCTCATGCGCACGCGCTACAGTGCGTTTGTATTGGTCAAGCCAGATTATATCGTCAAAACCACACTACCCACGCAGCAAAACTCGCTTGATATGAATGCGATTGAAAGTTGGGCGACAGAGACCGACTGGGCAGGATTGGAGATTGTGCAGCACACACCAAAGCTGGGTAAAAGACACGCACAGGTTGAGTTTAAGGCGTACTTTAATAATGTAGACGGCATGCAGGCGCATCATGAACTGTCTGCCTTTGTAAAGATGAAAGACAAAGCTAATAATGATGCGCATTGGTACTTTTTAGACCCGACGGTTGCGATGAGTGTAACGCAAAAGCAACCGTGTATTTGTGGATCTAGTGAGAAGTTTAAGCGCTGTTGTGGGGAGTATTTGGGTTAGTAACCTACCTAAACACTCGCCCCAACGGCTCGTGCAATCGCAATACCTTCCTCAATGGTCAAAAACTTGCGCTGGCTTGGGCTGTCTTTATAAATCACATCGCCATCTTGAAAAATGAGACACTCATTGACGGCCAATTGCTGCCATTTTTCATTTTCAGTCAGTGGGACAGTCACCAAGATAGTCACTTTGTCCGTGTCTGTAGTCACATCTCCAAAGTTAATCGCCATATCATCATCAGCGAGTTTGGCTTCGCCAAATGGCGCTTTACGTGTGAGATAAAACAATAAACTCCCCGCATACGCCATTTGCCACCTGCCGTTAGATATTAAGCAATTAAATAAACCGTTTGCAGACAGATAGCGACATTGCGTGGTCAAAAAATTAAACAGCGTTTGGTCATCAGGACGGGTTTTAAAGGTACTTTTTAGACGATTCACCAAATAGCAAAACGCCATTTCGGAGTCAGTTGACCCTACTGGTTGGCAATGCGTCGCGTTGCCATTGTCTTGCAGACGTTGGCACCGTTTAATAAAGTCGCTATTCATTTGCCCATTATGCGCAAATACCCACTGCTCGCCCCACACTTCACGGACAAAAGGATGCGTATTTGCTAAGCAGTTTTGGCCTTGAGTTGCTTTACGAATATGCGCGATAACGTTCATTGCTTTAATAGGATAATTGTTGACCAGATCGGCTACAGGGGATTCATGGCTGGGACGATTGTCGTGAAACAATCGCAATCCCGTTGACGCATTTGTCGAATCATTATTATTAGTGCAGTCACTACGCTCAAAGAACGCAATACCAAAGCCGTCTTCATGACTGTCCGTCATACCGCCGCGCTTGCGAAAACCCGCGAAGCTAAATCCAATATCGGTTGGCGTATTACAGTTCATTCCTAAGAGTTGACACATTTATAGAGTACCGCCGTTGTTATTGTCTTTTGCAGGATTCACAGTCGCGTTTAGAGCAGTTTCTGTCGACTCATCAAATAGCTCATAAGGAGTCGTCTCCCCCTCTGTATCAATACTATTCAAAATACGCTGAGCCTCTGCCAGCTCAGTGTCCTGAACCCATAGTACGATGCCTGAATTCATTCCTGGCATTGCACTAAGCGGCTGTAGCGACACCGTAATATCATTGTTGCGCAGTAAGTTGGCATGCAGCTCGCCTTGCATATTGGTATCGTAACGCGCTAATTTGTGCCAGTTATCAATTTGATCGGTCATGATAAAATCCTTTTAAATTCTTTGAAAACGATTGCTTAAAAAACAAGTTCTTTAATAAAAATTAAACCCTTGTGACCAATTAATCTGACCAAGTGGGTAAGCATCAATATGAAAACCATTGGGATAGTCTTTAAAACCAGGCTGCATTTTTAACTGAGACATTGCGGTTTGCGCTTGTTGCTCAGTCGCAAATACACCTATTAATTTATAATCTTCAACATCATTATTTTTGTCATCGTCTTTATAGAGCGCATGTTCAAGAACAAAAACCGTATTTTGCGCTTTTTCCACATGTGACCAATGATAAGCCGCAAGGCGTTTCATCAAGTCTGGATTTTTGACCATAATATTATCGCCAGTGCGTCCTTCAGTACGATTGTAATGAATGACGTTTAGGCGCAATAACCAAAAGATAACCGCCGCTTTGGCTAGCATCACTGGTAAGGCACGCTTTTCATCATCACCAAGTAGTCGCTTGGACTCGTATCCTTGTAAAAACGCCGCCATTTTACTGCGATCAAAATTCACCGACTCGCCTTGTTCGGCATCGCCCCACGTCGTACAAAAGTCATTAATAGTAATGGCAATATCCATGACGTAGTGCTCGGAACTAACCTCAGTAAAGTCCAACAGTCCTGTCAGACGAGACTCCCCTTTTTGTAGATGCCAAAGCGTGTTATCCGCAAACATATCCAGATGACACAAGCCTTTTGGCAAGGTTGCAAGCGGTAAGTCTGTATAAGCGCGCCAAATGTCACTCATCAATTTGGCTTCGTCACTTGGCATAAACTGACGTTCACGGTCGCGGACATCCGCCCATGGATACAAAGGTACGCCATATTGCTCGCTCGGTTGTAGCGCTTGCAATGTTTCATGTAGCAACGCTAGAGCGGCCCCAATCTCATGGCACATTGCTTGAGTGGTATGCTCTGGGTGCGTGCCCGCCAAGCAAGGAACAAGCGTAATGGCCTTGTCTTCATAATGGATGACATAGCGTTTATCGTTATCCGTTTTAGCAGCATCCAATTCGATAACAGCCAATGGCGCGGCCACAGGTAACTTACCATTCAACTGATTGAGAATAACGGCCATCTTTTCGATATCAGCAGGTGGACGCTCTTCAAATAAAGTAAATACGTAGGAGTGCTCGCCATCTACATCGTCAGTCGTCTGAATAAACCAGTTAGAGTTTTTGATACCTTGCGTAATCGGAATGGCACGCGCAAACGACACGCCAAAGCTTTGGCAAAAGGCGGCAAACTGGTCATCGGTTAACTGGGTATAGACAGACATAACATCTCACTTATGATAATTAAACGGTAAAAATTAGGGTGAAATAATACATTTAGTTCGGGCAACAATAAATGTGGCAGCAGATAGTAATAGTGACAATTAGGCGATTAATAAGCAAACTTTAAATATCGACATGATCCTCTGAAATCCATCTGCGCTCTATAATTTAGTAGATACTAAATAAAATGGCTACCAGATATTATGAAGTTGGCTGACGCACAGGCTAGGCATTTTTTGCAATCTCTAAGCCCTTTTCAATCGACAAATAAACAGGCGATTTAGGCAAGTCTTGGTAAACCTTATGACCATCTGCAAAAATGATGCACTCATTGACGGCAAGCTGTTGCCATTCCTCATCATCTGTGAGCGGCGTAGTGGCAAGGATTGTCATAACATCATCGGCATCATTGACCGTTTCAAAATCCATGGTTACATCCACGTCGATGAGGGACGCTGAACCAAATGGTGCTTGACGAGTGATATGAAACAATAGGGTATCGGCATAAGCAAGCATCCACTCGCCATTGGACAGCAGACAATTAAATAATCCGTAATTCGCCAAAAAACGGCACTGCTCTGTTAAAAACACATACAGCGTTTGTGAATCAGGCTTATGCTCAAAACGGTCTTTGAGCTGATTGAGTAAATAGCAAAAGGCAAATTCTGAATCGGTATCGCCTACTGGAATATAATGACTAGATTTACCTTGTTTGCCTGTTGCTTGATTAATGGGGTCGCTATCTGAGGCATCTCTAATGGTCATTTTACCGTTGTGAGAAAATACCCAAGCCTCGCCCCAAATCTCGCGGGTAAAGGGATGCGCATTACATAACAATTGATCATCTGACTTACGAATATGGACAATAGTATTGGCCGCCTTCACTCGGGTTTGACTGACCAATTCGGCAAGCGGAGAGTCCATCGCCGCACGATTGTCGTAGTAAAGGCGCAATCCTGTCGGCTCAAAGTAAGCGATTCCAAAGCCGTCGATATGATCATCGGTCAGTCCACCACGAGCCCGAAAACCAGCAAAAGAGAAACCAATATCAGCAGGATTTTTGCTGTTCATAGCGAGCAGTTGACACATAAGCAACCTTTGCATTTGTTTTGTAAAATAGTTACGCGTATCATAGCATTTTATACGATTCATCTTTGTATTCTTGCACGAATTAATAGGCGGTTTTATGCTAGCAAAACGTATCATTCCCTGTCTTGATGTGGACAATGGCCGCGTGGTCAAAGGTGTCCAATTTGTCGATATCAAAGACGCAGGGGATCCAGTTGAAGTCGCCAAACGCTATAACGAGCAGGGCGCAGATGAGATTACTTTTTTGGATATTACTGCCACCAATGATGAGCGTGACACCACCTATCACACTGTCGAGCGCATGGCTGAAACCGTATTTGTACCCTTAACCGTCGGTGGCGGCGTGCGTAAAATCGCTGACATTCGCAATTTGTTAAATGCCGGTGCGGATAAGGTCGCGATCAATTCAGCCGCTGTGTTTACGCCTGAATTTGTTGGTGAAGCGGCGCAAAAATTTGGCAATCAATGTATCGTGGTGGCGATTGATGCCAAGCGTGTCGAGGATATAACTGTTGATGGTATTGTCATGCCACGTTGGGAGATTTTTACCCATGGCGGACGCAAACCCACAGGCATTGATGCCGTCGCTTGGGCGCTCAAAATGGCAGAGCTGGGTGCGGGCGAATTGTTGGTCACTTCAATGGATGGCGATGGCACTAAAAAAGGCTATGATTTGGCGCTCATGCAACACATCACCAGCCAAGTCAATGTCCCTGTTATTGCCTCGGGCGGCGTTGGTAACTTACAACATTTGGCCGAAGGCGTCTTAGAGGGTGGCGTAGATGCCGTGCTTGCCGCCAGTATTTTCCACTTCGGTGAATATACGGTCTTAGAGGCCAAACAGTATATGGCATCGCAAGGCATACAGATGCGCTTATAAGACATTGGTAAAATGCCAATAAATCATAAAAAATGTTATCATAGTACTAACCACTTATTTTTGTTCATTTAACTGCCTGTTTTTGCGACGACTCATTCATGAATGACCAGACAATCAAACAAGCTATTTGAATCTATTACTATATTTAACGCTCTGTTCCCTCTAATATTTCCATTGAACGCCAATCAGGCAAAGGATTTTTTATGTCAAATTTACAACAGCAACGCAATGACGTGACCCATATCGATGGTAATTTGCATCAAAATGCCGATGCCCGTATCGGTATCGTGGTCGGTCGTTTTAATGGTTTTGTTGTCGAGTCATTAGTAGATGGTGCCATTGATGCGTTACTACGTCATGGCGTTTTGGGTAGCAATATTACGGTTATTCGTGTGCCGGGCGCATTTGAGTTGCCGTTGGTTGCCCAGCGCGCTGCTGAATCAGATCGTTTTGATGCCATTATTGCTTTAGGCGCGATTATCCGTGGTAGCACGCCGCACTTTGATTTTGTTGCAAGCGAGTCTGCAAAAGGCTTGAGCAGTGTCGCCATTGATTACAATATCCCAGTCGCAAACGGTGTTTTGACGACTGACAGTATCGAGCAAGCCATTGAGCGTTCTGGTACCAAAGCGGGTAACAAAGGCTCAGAAGCGGCTATGGTTGTTTTAGAAATGATTGCCGTATTGTCACAGTTAGACATTGACGATGAGAGCGACGTCGCTTAGTTTGTTTGAATAAAGTCATCTTTATTGAGAACAAGATTATATGTTTAATAAGATTGATATTGTCTGATGTAAATTTTATGGATGCGGCTTTTTGATAATAGCCGCATTCACATAACATTAGCCAGCACTAACAACTGGTTGTTTATTGAATTTTCACCGTATTTCTATCCTTTTTTAAAATATAAAGACCTCACTCACATCAGTAAAAGTACTATGAGTGGAACGCTTGCCGACCATGATGACGCACGTTGTTGATTTATATTTTAAATAGGTATTATCTCAAAATTTAGGTACAGACCCCCTATGACTGACCAACTCAAGCGCGCTATCAGCGCTGCAAAAACCGCACAAGACAACGATCCACAAGCTGAAGCTACTCGCATAGCCAGCAGCAGTGCGGGTGATCAAACCTTTGATATGAGTGAGTCTTCTTACAAGACCAGTCACACCGCTATCCGTAAGGCAAGACGTTTTGCCATGCAAGGTCTATACGAATGGCTTGTTACTGATCGCCGCTTCGACATAGATGGCAAGCTTGGTTGGAAAGCCAATGCCCCACACGATATCGCTGCCCGTACACGTGCGACCAACGCCATGCACACGGTACATATCGGCTACTATCATGAAATGATGCGCGATATCCCAGAGCAAATTGAGACGCTGGATGCGCTCATTAGCCAACATCTTGATCGTGACATCAACAAATTAGATACGGTTGAGCACGCTATTTTGCTTATTGGTGCTTATGAGCTACAGAATCGCTTTGAGATTCCTTATAAAGTCATCCTTGATGAAGCAATGAAATTGAACAATCATTTTGGTGCCACTGATGCACACAAATTGATCAATGCTGTACTTGATAGAATGGCCGTGGAACTGCGCGTCATTGAAATAGAAGCCGATACCAAAGCCAATCTGCGAACGTCGCAAAAAGCAGCTGCTAAACAGGCTGAAGTTCAAACAGTCGATACTCCTGAAACAACAGATGTAGACGCTGCTGAAACTAATAGCAACAACCAACCTACGGCATCTAACAAACCGCGTATCAGCGCCAATAATGCCAGCGTCAAACGCAATAGCGCTAGCAAAGCCAGTGCCAATATCAGTGAATTTAAAGCGAATAAAAAAGACGCTGACGCCAAAAGCCAAGACTGATCATGAATGAGTTTGAGCTGATTGAGCGCATATTTTTACAGATGCAAGCGGCACAGCCCTTATCAAGTGGTCTTGAAAAAGGTATTGGTGATGATGCTGCTGTCATGGCCTTGCCTGCAGGTTCGCGTTTGGTCAGCTGCATTGACACCCTCGTTCAAGGTCGACACTTTAGTGCTGACTGGGATCAAATTGATAAGCTTGCCTTTGCCATTGGTTATAAAGCAGTGGCGGTTAATGTCTCAGACATTGCTGCCATGGGTGCAATGCCGCACAGTATTTTACTCGCATTGGCCTTGCCTAAACGTCTTGCAAATGAACAATGGTTAAGTGACTTTGCCAAAGGCTTGTTTCATGCCTGCCAGCTATTTGGAGTTACCCTAATCGGCGGTGATACCACGCGCAGCGATAGCCTAGTACTCAGTGTCAGCGCTCAAGGCGTATTGGCAAAAGATACGCCAGCTGTTTACCGTTCAGGGGCGCAGGTTGGTGATAGAGTATATGTGTCAGGAACATTAGGCGACGCCAGTTATGCATTGCAATATCCTGATAATACTCAGGGCATGGCATTGGCACATCGTCTGCACATGCCGACGCCGCGCATTGCATTGGGAGCTGCTTTAGCAAAAATCGGCGCAACAGCAATGATAGATATCTCTGATGGTCTATACCAAGATCTTGGACATATCTGTCAGCAAAGCGCTGTTAATATCCGCTTAAACCTAGAACAGCTGCCCAGTAGCACGTCTTTGTCAGTCGTTGACTTATCTGAGCGTTTACTGTGTCAATTGGCTGGTGGTGACGATTATGAATTGGCTTTTACGTTGCCAGCTCATGTTACTCCTCCTGCCAGCAATGTCCCTGTTACCTATATTGGTGATGTTATCGCAATAGCAGATAATGTAGGCGCTACTGCAGACGCCACAATACCGATGCGCCCTGAGCTTTATTATCAAGGGCAATCAGTCACCCCAACCCATCCTGCGCCATTTACCACATGGCCTACGCTTACTGGTTACCAACACTTTACAGGTTAACCCATGATCGACCATGATTTATCTAAGCCCGATATTCGTAAAGCTAATGATTGCCCGCCTCTCCCAGTAAATGCCAGCATGCTTGATCGTATGGTCTATTGGCTTGGGCTTGGTTTGGGTAGTGGTCTGCCCCGCCGTGCACCTGGTACTTGGGGAACGATAGGGGGTTTGATTGTCGCCATACCACTATTAAGCCTTGGATTTTTACCATTTTTGCTGATTACTATTTTGTCTTGCTTTATTGGTATTTGGATCTGTGGCCGTACTTCTGAGCTGATGAAAGGGCATGATGACCCTCATATTGTTTGGGATGAATGGGCAGGCATGTGGCTTACCTTATTACCTTTTTCTTATATGAGCGTGACGGCTGATAATTTTTGGCAGTATATTTCGCAGCCGTCTTCCCTTGCTGCTTTGCTCTTGGCTTTCGTACTTTTTCGCTTTTTCGATATCATTAAACCGCCACCAATTGGTTGGGCTGATAGAAAGGTCGCTGGCGGTCTGGGTGTAATGCTCGATGATATTATTGCAGGAGTGATGGCGCTCATCGTGTGGATAATTGTGATGATGGTTTTTTTTCTTTAGTGGTTATGAGATACGAATAAGTTTGATGATTTTAAGTATTGCTACATACATTTTTTTATAGCGCTAAGTTACAAAGCTTGAACGTCATCACATCATTCCAAACAAACATTTACGCTATAATCGAATATTATATTTTGTTACATTCATAAGAGTTATTATGACATCTCCCCTTTCTGTAATTATTTTAGCGGCTGGTAAAGGCACGCGCATGCAGTCGGCCAAGCCAAAAGTCCTTCAAACTTTGGCTGGCAAATCATTACTTGGTCATGTATTAGACACTTGTCACAAGCTGACAGTGGATGAGACGATCATTGTCCATGGCTTTGGTGGTGACCAAGTAAAATCAGAAATCACCACTCAATATGAGCATTCTTCCATTACTTGGGTTGCTCAAACCGAACAGTTGGGAACGGGGCACGCCGTCAAAGTTACTTTATCTGACTTACCAAAAGAGGGCCAAAGTCTGATCTTATATGGCGATGTGCCACTGGTAAGCTGCCAAACCTTATCCGCATTGAAAACTGCCAATACTGACGGTATGTCTATGCTTACGTTGACAGTCGATAATCCGTTTGGATTAGGCCGTATCAAACGCAGTGAAGAAGGTCATATCACGGCTATCGTCGAACAAAAAGACGCTGACGCCGATGAGCAAAACATTCAAGAAATCAACAGTGGCATCTATTGTGTCGATAATGCTTTATTGCATAAATACTTACCAGAACTGTCTAACGACAATGCCCAGCAAGAATATTATCTGACAGATATTGTCAAAATGGCCGTCGCTGATGGGATTACTATTGCTGCGATCGAGCCTGGGCATACGTTTGAGATTGAAGGCGTGAATAACCGTCAACAGCTTGCCAGTTTGGAACGTACTTGGCAAAGTAAGTTGGTTGCTGATTTGCAAGAAGCGGGTGTCCAGTTTGCTGACCCTACTCGTGTTGATATTCGAGGGACATTGACTGCAGGTCAAGACGTGTTTGTAGATGTCGGCGTGGTATTCGAAGGCGATTGTACCTTAGGCGATAATGTCTACATCGAAGCCGGCTGTATCATTAAAAACGCCCAAATTGGCAATGCATGTCATCTCAAACCTTATTGTGTCATTGATGGTGCCAACATAGGTACAGGTGTGGATATTGGTCCGTTTGCCCACTTACGTCCTCAGACATTATTGTCCGATAACAGTAAAGTCGGTAACTTTGTTGAAATCAAAAAATCCACAATTGGTCAAGGTAGTAAGGTCAATCATCTTAGCTATATTGGAGATGCTACCGTTGGTACAGGCGTGAATATCGGTGCAGGTGTGATTACTTGTAATTATGACGGTATCAACAAATCACCCACTCTTATTAACGACAATGCGTTTATCGGTTCTAACGCCAGTCTGGTTGCGCCAGTGACGATTGGTGAAACTGCAACAGTAGCTGCAGGCTCAGTGATTACCAAAGATGTCGATGCTAACGCCTTAGCATTTGGGCGCGCTCGTCAAACTCAAAAAGAGCATTATCAAAGACCAGCTAAAAAATAGCTAGGTCATTAATCACGACATTAATACCAGTTGGCAGTTAAGCAGTACGGCAATCTTTGTGGTGCTGCTTCATCGTTTTTATAGAACTATTATTCTATTGATACCCAATAATCATTCATACGATTTATTGACTGACTCATCACTATATATCGAAAATTAAAAGTAAGGAATAGCCATGTGCGGAATTGTAGGGGCAGTTGCTGAGCGTAATATCGCTAATATTTTACTAGAAGGTCTCAAACGTCTGGAATACAGAGGCTATGATTCTGCCGGTTTGACTGTCATCCGTGATGGCGAGCTGCATCGCGAACGTCAAGTAGGTAAAGTTCAGGCTCTAGTTGATGCGGTAGCTACCAATCCAGAACTGTTCGACGGTCATATTGGTATCGCTCATACACGCTGGGCGACTCATGGTGAGCCAGCGCAGCGTAACGCACACCCTCACGTTTCAGGTAAAATTGCTGTGGTTCACAATGGTATTGTTGAGAACTACGCTGAGCTTAAAAAAGAATTAGTGGCTAAAGGCTACGAGTTTACCTCACAGACAGATACCGAAGTCGTTGCGCATCTGATTCATGATATTTATAAGCAAACGCCTGACTTACTAGAAGCGGTTCGTAAGGTCATTCCGTTGTTACATGGCGCCTTTGCCTTAGGTATTGTACATATTGACTGTCCTGAAGAACTGATTACCGTACGTCTTGGCTCACCATTAGTCATTGGCGTGGGTATTGGCGAGAACTTTATTGCTTCAGATCAATTGGCGTTGCTGCCTGTCACCAATCGCTTTATGTATTTAGAAGAAGGCGATATTGCCAAGCTGACTCGTAAAAGCATTCAAATCTTTGCCGATGGCGTGGAAGTGAAACGTCAAATACATGAAATTGACGCGACACAGCACAATGCCGATAAAGGTGAATTTAAGCATTATATGCTCAAAGAAATCTATGAGCAGCCAGATGCAGTTGCTCGTACTATCGAGATGGCGGTAGACAATGGCGACACAGTCAAATTACGCGATGATTTTTTGCAGCGTCATGAAGCCCAGCTATCAGGTATCCGCAACGTACAAATTATTGCTTGCGGCACTAGCTATCACGCAGGTTTGGTCGCAAAATACTGGTTTGAAAGCCTGATTCGTGTGCCTTGTTCGGTTGAAGTAGCCAGCGAGTTCCGTTATCGTAATCCAGTCGTGGTCGACCATTCGCTGGTTATTTGTATTTCACAATCAGGCGAAACAGCGGACACCTTATCAGCCTTACGTGATATTCAAAAGCATACGCCAGCAGGTTTGGTCAGCTTAGCATTATGCAACGTGCCTACCTCGTCGCTTGTGCGTGAGACTGATATTTTCTTACCAACGCTTGCCGGCCCGGAAATTGGAGTCGCTTCGACCAAAGCATTTACAACCCAGTTAGTCGCTTTGATGCTATTAATCTTAAAAGTGGGGTCAACTCAGCAGCGTATGACTCAAGAGCATCTAACGACACTGATTGATGAGTTACAGCAGCTACCAGGTCAGTTGTATGCCAGCTTACACCTAGATGCACCTATTCAAGCGATGAGTGAGCACTTTGAAGATAAGAGAAGTTGCTTATTTTTAGGTCGCGGATTACAGTTCCCGATCGCTTTAGAAGGCGCGTTAAAGCTTAAGGAAATCTCTTATATCCATGCAGAGGGTTATGCAGCAGGCGAGCTCAAACACGGTCCTTTGGCGTTGGTTGACAGAGATATGCCTATCGTCGTACTTGCGCCTAAAGACAGCATGTTTGATAAGCTAAAAGCCAATATGCAAGAGGTACATGCTCGTCACGGTGAATTGTTTGTATTCGCTAGCGAAGCCAGTCAAATGGTGGCAGAAGACCGTTTGCACGTGGTGCATGTGCCTGATGTGTGCGAAACGCTAGCGCCTATTGTCTACAGCGTACCCGTACAACTATTGTCGTATCATGTGGCAGTGATGCGTGGCACGGACGTTGACCAGCCACGTAACTTGGCAAAGTCAGTGACGGTCGAATAGTATAAGGTATTGATTTTCCTATATTTTTTAGAAATTACAACTTGTCTTATTGAGTAATTGTCTGTCATACTACCGTACTGTGATGAATCCTTCGCCATCTGATGTTCCAAGATGACGAAGGATTTTTTGTATATGGCGAATGGGCAAAATATCAATTATTTATATCATTATGGCAGCGACAGCATGAGCACGGAAAATATAGATATCGAAAACGATAGCGCCTACCAAATAGACATCATCTATGAAGATGAATTTTTGGTCGCGATCAATAAAGAGGCAGGTTTATTGGTGCATCGCAGTTGGCTGGATAAAGGCGAGACGCGCTTTGCGATGCAGCTCACTCGTGATGCCGTCGGTTGCCATGTATTTCCGGTACATCGTCTAGACAAGCCAACTTCAGGCGTGCTGTTGTTTGCCAAAAGCTCAGCCGTGGCGCGTATCCTGACCGAGGCGTTTACCGAACACAGCGTTACCAAGCACTATTTAGCCGTGGTGCGCGGCTTTATGCCAGAGAAAGGTAGCATTGACTATGCATTAAGCTTCCAGCCCGATGCCATTGCTGATAAATTTGCCGATTGGGACAAGCCTGCTCAAGAAGCCGTCACTCATTGGCAAAGCTTGGCACAAGTTGAGCTGCCATTTTCGGTATCAAAAAAACATGATACGAGCCGCTATAGCCTCGTGCGCTTGACACCTGAGACTGGGCGCAAGCATCAGCTGCGGCGACACATGAAACATGTCTTTCATCCGATCATTGGTGATACCAGCTATGGCGATATACGGCAGACGCGATTTTTTCGTAACCACTATGACTGTACGCGCATGCTATTACATGCTCAGACCTTGGCACTTAATCATCCCATCACTGGTGAGCTATTGTTGCTAAAAGCGGGGTTGGACGATCAATGGATGCGTATATTAGAAGCGTTTTCTTGGGTAGAGAGTGCTAAAGATTGAGCGGTGTAAATTTTAGGATTTATCTTAGAAAATCATGTCGAGAGAGTCGAAATATTGGACCTACAGTATCAATACTTTAACTCGCTGAAATCAGTTTCAATAGTCTATAGCTCAAGGGAACCATCCAGTTTGTGCTATTAATCAATTCAAGCTATAAATAATTCTTAGCAGTACAATGCTTTTCGCAGTCTTCGGGTTTGAAATACACGTATCAAAATACTCAAAACAACCCTTTATATAAGAAAAAGCAGCTCACCATCATAAGCAGTACCGAAAAGCATTTTTTTAATAATGTTGGCGATAATTGGTGGGCGACCTTTGCACCCACTTTTGCGGTGAAAAAGCTCATGACGCTGATACCCAAAAACGCATAAATGTGTACAAAGCCAACCGCATTAGGAATCTCGACGTGATCTTTCATTCCAAAGACCATAAAACCAAGTGCGCCAGCAATGGCAATGGGCAGGCCACAAGCTGCGGACGTGCCTACTGCTTTTTGCATCACCACACCATAACGCGTGAGATACGGCACGGTTAAACTGCCGCCGCCAATACCAAAAATAGCCGACGCTACACCAATACCCGCTCCAGCCACTAGTTGCTTGGGCGTTGACGGCAATACAGTATCGGCAGCGCTGACATCAGTAGCTAATCGCTTTTTGCCGCCAGTGAACATGTTGAATGCTACCCACAGCAAAAACGTACCCACGATCAGCTGAAGATGAGTGCCTGAGAGTGCGCCTGCAATACCTGCCCCAAAAAAACAGCCAATCGCCATGCCCGGTGTGAGGTTTTTAAACACAGGCCACATGACGCCGCCTTTTTTATTATGCGCCATTAAGGAGCTAATCGAGGTGACAATGATGGTTGCCAGCGAGGTGCCTAGCGCCAAATGCATGACGGTATCGGGACTATAGTCCATTTGGGTGAAGACAATGAATAATAGCGGCACAATGATCGTGCCACCACCTACTCCGAACAGACCCGCTGCAAAGCCTGCTACTGCCCCAATGATTAAAAAAATGATAAGTTCCACAGAATCGTTACTTTTGGTTGGATGATGAAAAGATATGGTTAAGCGCTTTCGACTTGACCCACTTGATGATATGCGCGATTAAAATAGACCAAACTTTCGTCTGCCTCGCCTTCTCGCTCAGCATGTTTGATAGCGACGACACGGCACATAAAAATACTGTGCGTGCCCATTGCCTGCACCTGCTCAATCTCACAATCAAAGCTGACCAACGCATCTGCTAAAACAGGCGCGCCTGTGACTAACGTGCCCCAAGCGCCTTGTTCAAATCGCTCTTTGGAGCATAATTTGGAGGCAAAAGTATTGGATAGTGACTCATGCCGAGCACTCAGCACATTAACGCATAAGGTTTTATGATCAACGAAATGACCATGTGAGCGCGCCGCTTGGTTCATACAGACCAGTAAGGTTGGCGGGTTATCGCTGACACTACAAACGGCGGAGGCAGTAAAACCGTGTGCGCCTGACTCCCCTTCTGTGGTAATCACACTGACCGCTGTCGCAAGCCGCGCCATTGCATTTCTAAAATCACTGGCTTCAATCATCATATATGTCCTAAATTTATCGCGCATCTTACGCTTAGCGCGCCAGCTCTTGACGAACCAGTTCAGCACCAGCGCTTAGCGCCTTTAACTTGCCTCGTGCCACGTCGCGAGACAACGGTGCCATGCCGCAATTGGTCGACGGGTAAAGCTTATCTGCATCCACGAATTGTAAGGCTTTTCGTAGCGTGTTTGCCACTTCTTCTGGTGTCTCAATAGTGTTGGTTGCCACATCGATGGCACCAATCATTACTTTTTTGCCACGGATCAGTTCAATCAAATCCATTGGCACATGAGAGTTTTGACACTCAAGTGACACAATATCGATCTTCGATTGTTGCAGCTTGGGAAATGCTTGTTCGTATTGACGCCACTCTGAACCCAGCGTTTTTTTCCAATCATTATTGGCTTTAATACCGTAACCATAGCAAATATGCACAGCGGTTTCGCACTTTAAACCTTCGATGGCGCGCTCTAATGTGGCAACACCCCAGTCGTTTACATCATCAAAGAATACATTGAACGCGGGTTCATCAAACTGAATGATATCCACGCCAGCCGCTTCTAATTCTTTGGCTTCTTGATTCAAAATTTTGGCAAACTCCCACGCCAGTTTTTCACGACTTTTATAATGACTATCATATAAGGTGTCAATCATCGTCATTGGACCTGGCAGTGCCCATTTGATTGGCTTGTCGGTCTGCTGACGTAAAAACTTGGCATCGTCTACAAACACAGGTTTTTGGCGGCTTACGTCGCCAACGACTGATGGCACACTGGCATCGTAACGGTTACGAATGCGAACGGTCTCACGATTTTCAAAATCGACGCCATCGAGATGTTCAATAAAGGTGGTGACAAAATGCTGACGGGTCTGCTCACCATCACTGACGATATCGACGCCTGCATGCAACTGCTCTTGCAATGACAAACGTAACGCATCTTGTTTGGCTTCAACCAATTGCTCACCTTCTAAAGCCCAAGGTGACCAAATTTTCTCAGGTTCGGCAAGCCAAGAGGGTTTTGGTAGGCTGCCAGCAGTCGATGTTGGTAATAATATTTTCATTTTTAATGTATCTCTTATCTATTTATTTTTTATATATTGGGAATGTCTTATTTCGGCCACTTTGGCGTATTAAGCAGCGTGCTTTTTGACTGTCTCTTTTTCGACAGAGTAGTTTGCCGCCCATTGCTCAAGAATGGACTGGTATGGCTTGATAAACTGCTCTTCAGTAATTTGTCCTTGCTTCACCGCCAATTGGCTGCGCTCTTCACGATCATACACAATCTGCGTCAGTGAATAATCCTGATACTTAAGACTGGGTTGATACACCTGACCTGCGGTAGAGTTGGCATTGTAGATTTCAGGACGATAGATTTTTTGAAACGTCTCCATCGTACTAATCGTACTAATCAGCTCAAGATCGGTGTAATCACTCAGCAAGTCGCCTGCAAAATAAAACGCGAGCGGCGCTACACTGCCCGTAGGCATAAAGTAACGAACGGTCAAACCCATTTTATGGAAGTAATCATCCGTCAATGAATATTCGTCCTGTCTATACTCCACCCCCAATACAGGATGCTGATTGTTGGTACGGTGATAGGTTTTGCTGGTGGAAACACTCAGGCAAATCACAGGCTTTTTACTAAAATTCGCTTGGTAAGCCTCTGAATTCAATAAATACTGAAATAGCTTGCCATGAAGGTCACCGAAATGTTCAGGTGGCGGTGAGGTTGGGTTTTTGTCAAAATGATCTGGCAGTACGATGCTAAAATCATAATCGCGTACATAAGACGAGAAGCTGTTACCAATCATACCGTCGATACGCTTGTTGTCTTTATGATCAACAATCGTCGTCTTCAGTGTCTCGATGACAGGAAAAGTATCTCCATTGCCCTCGATGTCCATGTTTGCAGAAACAATATCAACTTCCACAGAATAGCGGTCCGCTGTTGGATTATCCCAATGCGCCAACGCGTTAAAACGATTGTTTATCATTCTGAGTGTCCTGCGTAGGTTCTCTTGACGGTGCTCACCGCGAGCCAAATTGGCAAAGTTCGTGGTTAAACGTGTGCTGTTTGCAGGATGATAGTCTTCATCAAAACGGATGCTCGAAATTGAACAAGTAAAATTGTTACTCATGGCAATTCACTACCTTATAATCAAATATGAAACCAAATTTTTGTATAAGGGAATTATGCCTGAATCAATACATGAATAAAAACGACTTAACTTTAACTAAAGATGAATACAATTCATGTTAGAAATAAAGTTAAACTCGGTAGCGTGAAAATCAGAGTGGTATCGACAGTGTATTTGAGAAGTAAAAATCTGATTAAAGATAGAATGTAGAAGAAATAATAGTCAGTAATCGCTTATTTATAACAAAAGGCAGCAAGATAACTCATATTAATAGGTATCTTGTGTCATTGGTTATTTTAATCCTGCCCTAAGCTGTCCAGTTATAAACTTAGGATCATACTGGTGATCAAGTCATATCCAATGCATTATAGTTGACTATGACTAGTTGATATTTATTTCATAACTGAAATCTTTTGCCAATCCGTACGACTCTCTGTATTCGATTGGATCACCCTTTAGGTTCTTAGCAACGCGGCATACCTTAACCAAATTTTCTTGTGCCTCATTGCCTAAATAAGAATCGACATGACCGGTGATAAAAAAGAGTTTTTCGACAGCAGACGAGACAAACTGTCCGCACGCTTTGTAATAAAAAGGATATAAGAGATTTTCAAAATCTTCGGGCGCCAAGCCTACAAAAGGCTGGTACATACTTTTGGGTAACCAGATTCTTTCACTCAACATGACCGTATTTTCGACGATACGTACACGTTCTATATAAATGAGTTCTTTGTTTTTACTGATGTTTAATTTTTTATTGATGGCATCGACAGCTTCTATTGTTACAGCCTTTTTGACCACACCCATGGGTACGACATAGCAGGCATCTTTATCACGGAACTTGAAAAACCTTGATAACGAACCTTCAAAATTTGGTCGTTTTAAGAAAGTACCTCTGCCCTGTTGCTTCATGAGGACCCCTTCTTCTACCAGCTTCTCGACGGCTTTACGAACCGTTCCTACCGATACTTGGTATTTATCTGCAAACTCCTGTTCGGTAGGTAGCGCGGTATTTTCATCCCATTTACTTTCTGTTAGCAAGGTCTGAATATGCCAGCGTACTTGCTCATACCGTGGCATTTTAAATTGTTTGAAGTTTGTTAACATTTTTTCCACCACAATAAAGAGAGTATTAAAGGCTGCTTAATCTCGTTGAGCGTTGTTAAAATCCCAAAAGTAGAACCTATTTGATGACACTATCTTAAGCCCTAAACAAATTTAATATGTATCATTTTAATGTTAATACTCGATTGGGTTTTTATAGGCAATCTTATCTAATTAACGTGTGCTTTTTTGCTATTATTTCACTCAATCAATAGCACTTTTAAAGCTTGTACGATTTTCTAATCTAGAACGCTATTTGTCAATATTATCGTGATGCTCTTTAATCCATAAAAATTGCTATGGATTTTTATAGAATTCATACAGTTAAGGTCAAGGAGTAGTCATGACTCTCTACATTATAGCCGCCATTGTGATATCTATTGCGCTGGGCTACAAAACGAAAATCAATATTGGCTTATTTGCTATCGTATTTTCATACCTGATCGGTTGCTTTGGTATGCAGCTAAGTGCTTATGAAGTTATTAAACTATGGCCACTCAAAATTTTCTTCGTTATTTTGGCAGTGACTCTCTTCTACAACTTCTCTCTTGCCAATGGTGCTTTGGAAAAACTGTGTGAACATTTGATATATAAATGTCGACATTTTCCAGCATTTTTGCCGTTGGCTATTTTCTTTGCCGCCACGATTGTAGCAGCTTTAGGAGCTGGCTATTACACTGTGCTCGCTACTATGGCGCCAATGATTTTATTGTTATCTCAAAGAACCAATTTAAATATTATTATTGCTACATTGTCGGTGAACTATGGGGCGCTAGCAGGTGCCAATTTCATTACCTCACAGAGCGGTGTCATTTTTCGAGAGCTTATGAGTGGCGCTGGCGTGGCAAATGACAACACCTTTACTTACGGTTTAGGAATATTTGCTGCAACCTTCTTGATGCCTGTGGTTCTATTGGGTATTTATAGCTCTATCAATGCTAAATCTAGCAAAATAGCAATTCAAACCATCGTACCAAAACCTTTCGATAGCAAACAAAAAAAATCTATCATGCTAATTTTCATTATGATGGCCACGGTACTTGTTGTGCCTATTTCAAACCTACTCATACCAAATGTAGACACGATTGAGTTTTTGAACGCTCGAATAGATATTGGTTTTATCGCTATTTTTTTCGCTTTAGTAAGTTTGGTTTTGAAGCTGGGTGATGAAAAAACAGTGATTGCCTTAATACCTTGGCATACACTCATTATGATTTGCGGCGTTGGTATGCTAATCAGTTTAGGTGTGGAGGTAGGGGTGATTTACGAGCTAACAGAATGGCTCAGTACCAACGTACCTATTTGGTTGATACCCACTTTATTGTTCATTATTAGTGCAATTATGTCGATATTTGCCAGTACGCTTGGGGTCGTTGCTCCTACGCTATTTCCTATGGTACCAGCCTTGGCTGTGGCCTCTGGTTTAAACCCTTTTTTCTTATTTATTTGTATTGTAATAGGGGCTCAAAGCTCATCAATCTCGCCTTTTTCATCAGGCGGCAGTCTAATATTGGGAGCAGCACAAGTACACATCGATAAAAATAAGCTTTTACATATTTTGTTGTTTAAAGCCGTACCTTTAGATATTGTTGTTGGCATAATAGCGATTTTATTTATCCAAATCGTGTTTTAACTGCTACTAAAAAAGAGATTTATATGGATTACATGGATGCTCATGCACATGTATTTTTACACCATGATACGTTTCCAACGACTGCGCGCTATCGACCCACTTATACGGCCAGCGTAGAAAGTTATATTGAACAGCTCGATAGACATGGCTTTCATAAAGCAGTGTTGGTTCAGCCAAGCTTTTTGGGCACGGATAACAGTTATATGTTAACCGCTCTTTCAAAGTATCCTGAGCGTCTTAGAGGTATTGCTGTACTATCAAACACCACAGACGCTTCTACATTGCGATCACTAGATAAGCAAGGCATTGTTGGCATACGTATCAACCTGTTTGGCATCACTTGTCCTGATCTCACTAGTCCGCATTGGAAAGCTTTTTTGTCCCAGTTGGCCGACATAAATTGGCAAGTAGAGATTCAGGCACCGCCTGTTTATTTGATCCAGTTATTACCAATACTGAAGCCATACAGACTCAATATTGTGATTGATCATTTTGGTCGATTTAATCCTATCAAAGGTGTGCAAGATCAGGAATTCCTTCAGCTGTTAGATATGCTTGAGCCTGAGAAGCACTGGGTCAAAGTATCTGGATATTATCGGTTGGGAAATGAGATAGGTATCCAAAACGCTAAAGACGCTCTTAAATTATTAATGCAACGCAATATGAGAAATCATCTGATTTGGGGTAGTGATTGGCCTCATACTCAAAATGAGAGCCAAATCAACTTTACCAAAGCGCTGACCACTTTCAAAAAAATTATAAATTGCGACGAATTGGCAGCACAGATATTGACCACCAATAACACCAACTTGTTTACATTCTAAACTGGTTGGCTGTTGCTATCTTAGCATCTTCGGAATTAGAGTAACTGTCAGTTTACAGGTCATATCATCTATAGTCCCATACTCAATCGCGGTATCCTACCCCTCACTGCAAACCAATCAGTATCAAAAAATACCGTTATTGCATTGTGCGTTTTTTCAGCACAGTAGTCGTAAATAACTGATTTAAAAAACATTTATAATGACTGACGAATACTTGTGCTTTATATTCTATAGAAAAAAGTAAACTATTTTGACCATTATTGAATGGTTCAATGACTTGGGTTGTTTCACTTTTCGATTGACTCCCTATAAATAATATTCATACATACATACATATGTTTCTTGTCATTCGTAAAATATTCTGTTACTTTTGCATAACATTGAAAGTTATCTTGTCACAAAATTTGTTAATCCAAATGAATCTTGCATTAAGATTTCATGTAATAACTTTCCTGCCTGAATCAAAATTTTATTGATTTTTACTGAAAAAATACACACAAGGAGTGTCGTGTGAACAAACTATCCTATCTGGCTCTTGGCCTTTCTGCACTAACTCTTACCGCCTGTAACAATGCAAACGAAACTGCAAGCGCAGATGAGTTTTCTGGTCCTTCACGTCCAGAATGTATTGCACCAGCAAAACCAGGTGGCGGCTTTGACTTGACTTGTAAACTTGCTCAAGCAGGCCTTAGAGACACTGGCATCTTGACAGATCCAATGCGAGTCACTTATATGCCAGGCGGCGTTGGTGCTGTTGCTTACAACAAAATTGTTGCCAATGATCGCAGCAATGAAGATGCTATCGTTGCCTTCTCTACTGGCTCCATCCTGAATTTATCGCAAGGAAAATTCGGTAAATTTACTGAAAAAGATGTGAAGTGGCTGGCAGGTGTTGGTACTGACTACGGCGCTATCGCTGTCAATGCTGACTCACCTATCAAAGATCTAGCAGGATTGGTCGCTGAGCTTAAGTCAAATCCGAAAGCAGTTAGTTTTGCCGCTGGTGGTAGTGTTGGCGGTCAGGATTGGATGCAAACGGCAATTTTGGCAAAAGCCGTTGGTGTTAACCCAAGCGATATGACTTATGTAGCAATGGAAGGTGGCGGTGAGGCCATCACAGCGGTAATGGGCAACCATGTTACTGTTGTGAGTGCAGGTATTGCTGAGATCATGCCACAAGCCACTGCTGGAAAATTACGCGTATTGGCTGTGTTTGCAGATGAAAGATTGGGCGGCAGTATGGCTGATGTTCCTACGGCTGTAGAGCAAGGCTATGACGTTACTTGGCCAGTCGTCCGTGGTTATTACATGGGTCCAGATGTCAGCCCTGCTGCTTATGACTGGTGGAAAGCGAGCTTCGATAAGATGCTTGCTGATCCAAAATTTGCAGAATTACGCGAGCAGCAAGAGCTACTACCTTTCTCTATGACGGGTGAAGAGCTTGAAGCCTATGTTTATAAGCGTACAGGTGAGCTACGTGAGTTGTCTGCTGAGTACGGTCTTGTTGATGCTGCAGCTAAGTAGCACTACTCAGACTATATCCCCTTAATGATTGAATACTGAATTTTATAGTATTTATCGAAGGTTGACAGATGAGACATCTCTCAACCTTCTTATTTTAGAATTTAAGGAATACTTCTATGACAATGGAACGTGCATTTTCTGGATTAATGGGACTATTTAGCTTATTTTTGGTCTATTTAGCTATTGGTTACGTTGCTCCTATTGCCTATGATCCCATCGGCCCTCGGCCCTATCCTATTTTAATTTTTTCACTGATGGCACTTTTGACCTTAGTTATTGCCTTTCGTCCAGCGCGATTTACCAAAATCATCGATTTAGGCTATAACAAGGTCGTGCTTAGAAACCTTGTTCTGTGTGTCAGCGTATTGCTGATCTATAGTTTGATATTTGAGCCTTTAGGTTTTGTTGTTGCTACCACACTGATGTGTTTTGCGGTTGGTTTATTATTTGCTGGCAACCCTGTTAAAAGCCTTATCTTTTCAGTTGTGATCAGTATCGCCCTGTATGTCTTATTTGACATGGCTTTGGACGTCATTCTGCCACTTGGGATATTATCAGGAATAATGGGATAGCTATTATGGAAACTTTTGATTTTTTGATGCACGGTTTCGGCGTAGCGATGTTGCCCAAAAACTTACTGATTGCGCTGATCGGCGCTTTTATTGGTACTGTTGTGGGTATGTTGCCTGGCCTTGGCCCGATTAATGGTGTGGCAATTCTACTACCTTTCGCATTTGCTCTTGGTCTGCCACCAGAGAGTGCGCTTATCTTACTGGCAGCGGTTTATCTTGGTTGTGAGTATGGTGGTCGTATTTCTGCCATTCTACTGAACGTACCGGGGTCTGCTGCAGCGGTTATGACTTCATTGGATGGTAATCCGCTGGCAGTGCAAGGCAAGGCAGGTATTGCCTTGTCCATCTCTGCGGTTGCCTCGTTTATTGGTTCTACGATTGCGACTATTGGTGTGGTCTTGTTCGCACCTCTATTAGCTAAATGGGCGGTGTCTTTTGGCCCTGCTGAATACTTTGTACTGATGGTATTCGCGATTTGCTGTTTGAGCGGTTTGGTCGGTGATCAACCTATTAAGACCGCCGTATCAGCGTTAATCGGTTTGGGTCTGGCGACTGTCGGTGTCGATGCGGTGACTGGTATTTATCGTTATACTTTTGATTCAGTCAACCTATCTGATGGTATCCAATTCACAACGATCGTTATTGGTTTTTTCAGTGTCAGCGAAATCTTGATTTTGCTCGAAAGAACCACTACTGGTGGTAAAGTAGTTGCGCAAGGTAAGCGTAGCTTATTCAACCTAAAAGAGTTTCTCTTTACCGTTGGTGCCATGTTACGTAGTGGTGCAATGGGTTTCTTCGTTGGTATTTTACCTGGTGCAGGCGCGACGATTGCGAGTGCAATGACCTACGCTAGTGAACGTAAAATTGCTGGCGACAGTGGCAAATTTGGCGAAGGCGACCTACGTGGCGTTGCATCACCAGAAGCGGCTAACAATGCATCAGCATGTGGTTCATTTGTACCGATGTTGACATTAGGTGTTCCTGGTTCTGGTACAACAGCGGTGATGATGGGTGCGTTGACTTTGTATAATATCACGCCAGGTCCACAGCTATTCACTGAGCAGCCAGATATTGTTTGGGGTCTTATCGCCTCTCTGTTTATTTGTAACGTTATCTTGTTGGTTATGAACATTCCTTTGGTAGGTTTCTTCTCTAAACTACTGAACGTACCAAACTATATCTTGATTCCATCAATTGCTGCCATCAGTTTTGTTGGTGTCTATTCTATCAATAGCACAACTTTTGATATGGTATTCATGGTAGCACTTGGCATATTTGGTTATTTCTTACGTAAACTGCATTTCCCTCTATCAGCTCTTATTCTAGGCTATGTACTAGGAGAGCTTATGGAGTCTAATTTACGTCGTGCTCTCTCTATTTCACAAGGTGAGATGTCTATTCTATGGAGTAGCCCAATCACTGTATCACTATGGGGTCTTGTAGTCGTCATGATATTCATGCCAATTATTCGTAAGATGTATCGTAAGCGCTTTAAGAAGACTGCTGTTTAATCTATCGCAAGTCTGCTTATTCGTTTTCTGTGGCGGTGGTCATACTCTATGTATGATCACCGTTTTTTTATAAATGATAAATATGCAAGTTGTCTAATGACAATAATGATGGCTTAGTAGAAACATTCATCTGTATATGTCACTACCCGCTTTTCAAACCCTTACTATTACTGCTTTGCTGCTTCAATCTGAATGGTCAAATCAACCTTTTCAGTGATACCTAACAAGGTATATTTACTGATTCCCCATTTTGTCCGATCAATAGTGGTTGTAAAGTCACCGCCACACACCGATTTTTTCAATATATAACTAAAATAGCAGTTAAACTTTGTGGCCGTTAACGTCACTGGATTGGTCTGACCATGTAGCGTGAGCATACCGTCTACTTTGGTGACTGCTGGACGATTTTTATCCCTCTGAAAATGCCATTTGGTGGATTCAAAACGAGCCAGTGGAAATTTTTCGATATCAAAAAAATCTGCACTTTTAAGCGCTATATCAAAGGCTTTGTCACCTGTCATCAAACTGTTCAAAGGAATGATAAGCGAGACATTGCCTATATTGGCCACTGGATCGTACTCCAACTGACCTGTTAAGTTATAAAAACCGCCAGTGTTGGTAGAGGTTTTAAAGTGGTCGATCGCGAAGCGTACATTAGTATGCGTGGGATCTATATGGTAAATAGCAGCATGACTACTTCCCACCACCCATGCGCTTAGTAATAAACCAGTGAGCGCTTTATGATAAAAGCGTATAGTGCTTAAAGATAAAAATCGGTACATGATGACATTCCTTTGTGGTAGTACAGTTTGGGTCAATCACATCCTATGTGATGGTCAGTCTCTCCATTTGATTATATAGCAATGACAGGATCAGACTTCATTGATAAGTATCGTCCTGTCATTACAATTGAACCAGTATTACTGACGCTCTCACTTCTCTAGCTAGCTTATTTTTCGGTAGTAGCAATTGGTTTTCCACTTGGAACAAGCCATTTGGCAAACCAAGCCGACAGATCATCCATCAAGGTATAAACTACTGGAATCACGACCAAACTCAATAAGGTAGACGTCACAAGCCCGCCCAACACAGCAGCAGCCATCGGGCGTCTAAACGTAGGGTCAGCATCTCCCCAACCAAATACCAATGGCAACATACCTGCACCCATCGCGATGGTCGTCATAATGATAGGACGCGCACGTTTACGACAAGCATCGACGATCGCCTCAAAACGTGCCAAACCACGACGCTGTGCAATCAGGGCATAATCGACCAGTAAGATAGAGTTTTTGGTTGCGATACCCATTAGCATAATAAAACCAATCATTGAAGGCATTGAGAGACTACTATTGGTAATAACCAAGCCCACGAAAGCACCGCCAATCGAGAGAGGCAGCGCCATTAAAATAGTAAATGGTTGCAATATACGGCCAAATAGCAAAATAAGGACGCCCAAGATACAAACCACCCCTACCGACATAGCGATGATAAAACCATTAAATAGCTCCGCCATGTTTTCGGCTTGACCTTGATCAATAATCGTAATCGATGACGGCAGGGTTTGCATAGCAGGGACCGCTTTGACCGCTTGTACCAAATCCCCAAGCTCGCCATTTGCCGGCTGAACCGTAATACTAATCGCACGCTCTCGATCAAGCCTGCTGATCTGTGCAGGCCCTGTACCAAAATCAAGGTCAGCGACCTCGCCTACACGCACACCTTGTCCTGCTGGTGCAGCGCTGGGAACGTATAACCCTTCTAATTGACTGACGTTTTGCTTGGCAACATCTGGCAGACGAATAACGATAGGAATCTGCCGTGTGTCTAGATTGAGTTTGGACAAGCGCTGTTCATAATCACCAACGGTCGCGATCCGTAATGTCGTTGCGATATCCTGTGTGGTCACGCCCTTATCTGCCATCGCCAGTCTGTCTGGCGTTACAGTAAGCTCCTGTCGCGGCAAACTGCGGTCACTGGTCACTGAACCTGCACTGGGTAATGCTCGAATCTCTGACATAACTTGCTGAACAGTCTGTTCAAGTAACTGCGGATTGGTACTGGTCATAGAGAAGTTATAACCACTCTCACCGCCACTTGATAGACCAACGGTAAAGCGAGCACCAGGTACTGCTGACAACACACGACTAATTTTTCGTTCAATCTCTTGTTTAGATGCTCGCTCTGCTCTTGGCGCCAATACAATATCTAATCCTGCGATATTTTCTGATTTGCTGCTGCCACTTGAGCTTGAATCCATCGTGGCCTGTGCTTCACCGATAGAAGAAAAAATATGGGTCACTTCAGGCATCGCCAAAATACGCTCGCTTGCCAGCGCAGTAACTCGCTCAGTATCTGCTAGTGCTACATCAGGCGTCAGTTCAATCTCCACACGGGTTTGATCAATATCATTATCAGGAATAAAAGACGTGGGCAATAACTTTACCAGTGTTAAAGAAGCCACAAATAATATCAGGGTTGCTCCTATCGTGATCCAACGATGATGCAGTGTCCATCCTACTATTTTGAGATACCAGCCCATCAACGCGCTTTGTTTTTCAACATGCTTTTTTTCAGGTCGCAAGATATAGGCGGCCATCATAGGGGTGATCAAACGTGCCACCATTAGTGATGCAAAAATCGATAAGGCTGCCGTCCAGCCAAACTGGCGAAAGAACTGCCCCACAATCCCGCCCATAAAGGCCGTTGGTAAAAATACTGCAATCAGAGTAAAGGTAGTAGCGACAACCGCTAAGCCGATTTCATCAGCGGCCTCCATCGCTGCTTCATAAGGCGTCTTACCCATACGAAGGTGGCGGATGATATTCTCAACCTCAACGATCGCATCATCAACCAATACGCCAATCACCAATGACAATGCCAGTAGCGATATGATATTGAGACTAAAGCCAAACAAATACATGCCTAAAAAAGTAGGTATGACAGACAAAGGCAAAGCAACGGCGGCCACAATGGTGGCTCGAATATTGCGTAAGAATAAAAAAACTACCACGACTGCTAATAGACCACCTTCAATCAGCATACGTAACGATGCATCATAGTCTTCAGAAATGGGCGTCGCTCGATCGTAGACTTTTTCAATAGTGATGTTGCTTTCATCTGCTGTAAGCTTGGCCAATTCTGCATCGACCAGCGCCATCACATCAACCTCACTGGCACCTCGTGATCGGGTGATATTAAATGCCACCACCGTTTTATCGTCCAGCTTGGCAATAGAGCTTGGATCAGCAGCGCCGTCCGTGATTTGTGCCATACGACCCAGCGCTTGCGTGCCACCTGTTGGCACTGCCACTTGCAAATCATTCAGCTCACTGGCACGTTCAACCGCGCCAAGCACTCGAATGGTCTGAGTGGTTTTGCCCACTTCGGCTTCACCGCCTGAGCTGTCTTGCTGAATACCTGCTATTTGATCCGATAGTTGGGCAATCGAAAACTTCAAACCACTAAGCGTTATTGGATCAGCGGCAACAGTGATTTCGCGTTGCAGTCCGCCAATACGGCCGACCGTACTGACACCCGGAATATCGGACAGACGCTTAGTGACAGTATCATCAACAAACCAAGACAAGTCCTCCACACTCATGTTGTCGGCAGAAACAGAGTAAGTCACCACAGGGAAGCCAGCGGTCGAGACTTTCGTAATGATAGGATCATTAGCCGCTGCTGGCAGGTCGCCCCGCACCTCACCGACTGCCGAGCGCACATCATCGACAGCTTCTTGAATGTCTTTTTCTAACACAAACTCAGTCACCATGGTGGCCGCACCCGTTTGAAGCGTCGTTCTGATGTGCTTGACGCCTTCAATACTGGTAAGCTTATTTTCTACCTTTTTTGCAATATCGTTTTCCAGCTGTGAAGGAGCAGCCCCTGGTAAGGTTACGGTGACCACGACCGCTGGCAAGTCAATATCTGGAAATTGCTGCACTTTCATTTTCATAAAGCCATAGATGCCGCCCAACGTCAGCAGCACAAACAGCAAAATAGCAACCAGAGGGTTTTTAATCGAATAAGCGGAGACGTTTAAGCTCATGCGCGCGCCTGCGTGGCTGTGCCAGTTGGGTTATTGGTGGTGTCCGCTTGATTGTTGGTTGGGTTCGTAGCGATAATCAGACGAACCAAGTCGCCATCGTTTAAGAAACTACCGCCTTGCTTCACAACCTGGCTATCATTAGGCAATGGCTCTGTGATCGCCACATTGTCTCCAAGTCGTTCGCCCAACGTTACTCGCTGCTGCTTGATACGACCCATGGTCTTACCGTTTTGCGTTGTTATGTTGGTCACCAGCATCACATAATCGTAGCCATCATTACTCACGATGGCGCTGTTCGGTATGGTTTGCGTACTGGTACTGCCCAATAGGAATTCTCCTGTTTGGAACATACCTGCACGTGCTTTGGTATTGTTGGCCAAACTGGCATAAATGGTGATTTGACGATTGTCAGCGGCGGTTGGAGCAATACGCGTTACCTGTCCCATGACTGAATCACCACCTGGCAAACTGACACGTACTGGTGTACCGATAGTAATGTCGCTGACCAGCTTAGGATCAATCTCTGCGCGCCATTCTAAAACGCCGCCTTTGATAATCGTAAATAATGGCTCACCACCAGCAACCATACCAACTTCAACCATTTTTTCACTGATAACGCCACTGACAGGCGCAACCACATTGGCATTTTTTAGTGTCAATTGCTGATTGCTCAGACGCGCTTTTGACGCCTGCAATGCAGCGCGTGCTTTTACCTCAGCCGTACGATAACGATCCGCTTCTTGTTTGCTGATCGCATCTATATCTACCAGTGGCAGAACGCGGACGGCATCAGCGCTAGCATTGGCAAGCGTTGCTTGTGCTTCTGCCACATCAGCTTCTGCCTGCAAGACCTGCTGCTGCATGGCCTCTGTATCAAATATGGCCAACACTTGACCCACTTTGACGCGATCACCTTCTTCAACCAATATTTGCTCAATGGCAACGCCATTTACTTTGGCACTGACATTCGCCGTGTCTTTGGCATTGATCGTTCCATCAGCACTTAAGGTCGCGCCAATATCGTCTTGATTGGGCATCACTGTTTCTACCGATAGTACAGCTGGCTCCTCACTAGCAGTGCCGGTATTGGAACCGTCATTTTGCTCAGTAGCAGAGGTTGTTGACCCATCCATTCCTTCTTCATCATTACCGCCCCAGTACTTGCCAAGCAAAACGCCAACAATAAGCACCCCTACCAGTACGGGTAATAGCCACAGTGGCATCTTTGCAGAAGACTTGTGAGTATTGGCATCAGATTGACGGTATGGTGGTAGTTCAGAATCAGATGATGACTTGGGATTGGGTTCTTTAAGATCGCTCATGATCACTCTCTATAAGTACAGGCAATAATAAAACTAAAAGGGTCAATATAGGCGTACTAACTCACTAACTTTCATCAATTATCGTATCTATAAAGCTATCAAGAATAGTACATACTAACCCATCACTGTATGGTTATACATTTTGTTCTATGTTCACGATATGGACGGTCACGATAGCAGTCACTCTTCTGGTAATTCTATCACTCATATCAGGCATTGGTATAACGACTGGCCTCTGGCATCCAGCGATGAATAAGTTGGCTGACATCTGCTTTGCGTGTAGGGTCTACAATCAAATGCTTGGCCAGACGCTGAGCAATGGCAAATAATTGCTCATCACGAATCAGGTCAGCCAAATAATAACCGACATTGCCTGTTTGACGTTTACCCAAAAGCTCACCCGGTCCACGCAGTTCTAAGTCTTTTTGCGCAATGACAAAGCCATCTGTGCTGTCACGCAGGACATTTAAGCGCTCCGTTCCCGTCTCAGACAAGGGCTTTTGATATAGCAACACACAATAGCTCTTGGTCGAACCACGCCCCACTCGACCGCGCAACTGGTGCAATTGCGACAATCCCAAACGCTCGGCATTTTCGATGACCATGAGTGACGCATTGGGCACATCAACCCCAACTTCGATAACCGTGGTGGCAATCAATAAATCTAGGCTGCCCGCTTTAAACGCTTGCATGATGGCTTGTTTTTCAGCGGACTTCATCTTGCCATGCACCAGTCCAATTCGAATATCTAAGCGCTCATTTAAATCCTCATAGGTCGCTTCAGCCGCTTGCGCGTCCAGCACACTAGACTCTTCTACTAGCGAGCAAACCCAATACGCCTGCCTACCTGCTTCGCAGTTAATGGCAATACGCTCAATCACATCGTCACGGCGATTGCGATCAATGGTGACCGTCGTAATTGGGGTTCGTCCAGGTGGTAACTCATCAATGATTGAGGTATCCATATCACCATAAACACTCATCGCCAGCGTACGTGGAATGGGTGTTGCCGTCATGATCAACTGATGCGGTGTACTGTTGGCAACGCCCTTATTGGTCAGTGCCATACGCTGCTCGACACCAAATCTATGTTGCTCATCAATAATGACCAGTCCCAATTTGGCAAACTGTACTTGTTCTTGAAACAGCGCATGCGTGCCAACCACCACCTGTACTGTGTTGTCGCTCACCGCTTCTAATGCTTCACGGCGCTGCTTCGCCGTTTGTTTACCAGCAAGCCAGCCCACATTAATGCCCAATGGCTCAAACCAGTTTTTAAAGTTGAGCAGATGCTGCTCTGCCAAGATTTCTGTCGGTGCCATCACCGCCACTTGCCAGCCACTATCAAGTGCATACCCTGCTGCCCCTGCGGCAACCAACGTCTTACCAGCACCCACATCACCTTGTACCAATCTAAGCATGGGAATTGAGAGTGCCATATCGGCAGTGATGTCTTTCATGACTCTTTTTTGCGCACCCGTTAGATCAAACGGCAATGCACCAAACAACGCATCAGCAAGCGCGCTTTTGGTCGCGCACTTAGGTGCTTTGTGTTGGTGCAACTGCTGACGACGGTATAGTAAGCTCAGCTGATGGGCCGCCAACTCTTCAATGATCAAACGCTGACAAGCCGCATGCGTGCGCGCACTTAATTGTGCCAACAGCTTATATTGTTGGCGAGCATCGGTGTAAGTGGGCGGCGTGTGCAGTAATACTAAAGCTTCAAATATCGTCAAATTATAGACATTGCTATTGGCTACTTTAACCGCTTCAGGATTGATATTTTGGTTGCTATCATCAGCCGCAGAATAGATATTATTGACATTATGGTCTGGCACACTACGTGCCAATGTAGAAAAGATATCTTCTGAATACTCAGACTCTATTGCTAATGGCTTCGTCGGTTCAAAAGGCACCAATGGCAAATCAGCGACCACTGAAAAATCTACCGCCGTTAACAACGTCATCGGCAAACCTTGACTGCGAACGGTTTGTAAAGCTAGTTTAATCAATGTACGCAGCTTATTTTGATGTAAGCCTTTGACGCTTGGATAAATGGGCTGCAAACCCGTATTCGTCACAGCGATACCATCCGTCATGACTTGATACTCAGGATGGCTCATTTGTTTACCGTAACGGCTTACTTTAACTTCGCCAAACAGCTGTAGACGCGACCCCAAACTCATCGTTTGTGCAAGACCTGGATATACTTTAAAAAACCGCAAAGAGATCGTGCCAGTATCATCATCTATCACAACGGTCATTCCGCTGCGTTTATTATCGACATGCACGACCCGTCCCGTAATCAAGGCGGATTGCCCATGTTCAACCTCAGCAATGGACAGCGAGCGGCTTCGATCCTCGTAATCCCGAGGTAAATGCAGTAGCAAATCAAACACGCGCTTGATATTCAATTGTGCCAACTGTTCAGCGACTTTTGTTCCAACGCCTGCCAGCGCAGTCACTGGCAAGTCTAGTGCTGAGACAGGCAAATCAGACCTAGTATAGTCTGATGAATGAATGGACGAGTGACTAACAGACATCGACGATCCTAACAATATGATGGATAAAGGTAATAGGTTTTTCTATATAAGATACATCTTACCGTAATTCATGGACTAAGCGAATGTGATGCTGTTGGCCGTATTTTTTAAGTTGGTATGATTGCTTATTGTCACCTATTTAGTAATACTGCTTCATAAATATTCAAAGACAAATCAGTCATTTATATCATACCAATAACTGATGCCTTCTTTTCTACATAATGGCAATTATATAAGGTCTTTTTTATGTTTGCTCCCATCTATCGTCACTACCAGCGTCATGCAGCGCTAATACGTCTGAGTATACTGGCAATGTTGGTATTACCTGTGAGTGCTTGCAGCACACTAGATCCTGCAACGACTAATTCTGCGTCTTTAATAAAGGCCGCAGAGGCACCAAGGGTGGCTTTGGTATTGGGCGGCGGCGGTGCGAAAGGCTTTGCGCATGTTGGCGTCATCAAAGCATTAGAAGAGCAAGGCATTACACCGACCCTCATCGTCGGTACCAGCGTCGGCAGTTTGGTCGGTAGCTTATATGCCAGCGGCTACACACCAGCCCAGCTTGAACGCTTGGCAATAACCACGACTGATAGCGAATTGACTGATTTTGTCTTATCAAACCAAGGTTTTGTCGAAGGTATCAAACTCAAAAACTTTATCAATACCAAGGTGGGCGGGCAAACCATCGAAAATTTCCCAATCCGTTTTGCTGCTGTTGCTGCCGAAAAGCACACCTTAAAAAAAGCGGTATTTACCACGGGGGACGCAGGTCTCGCTGTACAAGCGTCCTGTAGCGTACCCAATATTTTTATTGCCCCTCGCATTCCTGAAACTGTCGGCAAAAAATACATCGATGGCGGTGTCGTGAGCCTAGTGCCAGTGGATAGTGCGCATGATCTGGGTGCTGATATTATTATTGCGGTTGACGTGACAGCTGTTGAAACGCAAAAACAGACTTCTGGTACCAACAAACTGCCTACTCTAAATTCTCTCAGCAGCGTTTGGGGGTTTATGGAGAATAGTATCGCCGCACAGCCGAGTAATACTCACCTCTTATCTATGCGTCATGAGCGTGATCGTGCGGATGTTGTCATCACTCCTCAGGTTTCTCACATAAGCTCAATTGATACCAGCCAACGTCGTGCACTGATCACAGCCGGCATGCAAGCAACTGCACCACACATTCCCGCCATTAAACAGCTCATCAAACAAAAATCAGCAAGCAAATATGCGACTCTCTGATCTATTCATCAACAGAACAGCTAAAAAGCCTAGGCGTTAAAAAAGCACCGCAGCTATAAACTGTGGTGCTTTTTATATTTGAGTAAGTACAGCGTTAATAACAATGCAATACACCCTCACTTCAAATGCTAGATTTATTTAACGCGCGCACGATATTTCACCACGACTGTGTCATTAAGACCAACGCCTTCGAGGTCCCAGCGCACTGCTTTATAATACTTTAACGGGATTTCTTGCAATTTATTGTCTACTTTTCCACGCAAAGGCATACGAGCAAAGGTATTACCATCTGCACTGCCATAAGGAAAATCAGGAGAAACGGTTTGCAGTAGTTCTACTTGCTCAGGGATACTCATCGTTACTGTCATTTTACGGACTCTATCCGCATTGGTGTTGGTAAAGTACCCTTGATACTCCAAGACATTACCTGACTGTAAACGTGTGCTGGCATTAACAGGAACCAAGACTTCTTGACCATTCGCGTCGGTGCTAATTAACGAGGCTGTAATCTTACTATTTACAGCTTGCGCGCTTGAGCGACTGTTTGTATTAGCCGCTGATTGCATAGCAACCGAACCATCAACAGCTTGCTCTGGCGTTGGTAACATTGCCGAGGCTTGCGTCACCACCATCGCCCCGATAAGGGTACCAGCAACAACGTGAAACAAGCGATGGCCGCTCCAAGCACTAAATGGACTAGCAAATTGGTTACTTTTTTTCATGGTTTTCATTATCCCTAGTTAATATATCGGTAAAACGCGGCTGGTGAAGCTTGAATCGCTTTTCATATATTTTGGACCGTGTAGAGACCTTGTTATCGACGTGACGATCTGTGGTTTGGTCAGTATCGGCAAAATAATAGTGTTTAGCATAGCAAAAAGCGTTTGTACGTACACTAACCCCGTGTAGCGGTTGTGTATATAGTCTATCAGCGATGCAGATTGATGAATACGACTGAAATAAAAGATAGCTCATAACGGTGTTTTTTGCTATGGTAAATCTTTAGCGATTGGCATTTTTTTGCCATGCCTTTTCTTTATTCAAACAACTATTGCCTCTACTATGACTACTAGTGCTATGCCACAAATTAACCCTGACTACGTCCATTGGTTCCGTAACTCTGCCCCTTATATCAACACACATCGCGGCAAAACGTTCGTGATTATGTTCGGTGGAGAGGCGGTCAATCATCCCAATTTTAGTACGCTTATCCATGATTTTGCCTTACTGCACAGCTTAGGTATTAAGCTCGTCTTAGTACATGGGGCACGACCGCAAATCGAGAATAACTTAGATGGTACAGGTATCGCCTCTCCACTGCATCAAGATATTCGTATTACCCCAAGGGTAGCGATGCCTGCTATCTTACAAGCCGTTGGGGCGATTCGTTTGCAGATCGAGGCCCAGCTGTCGATGGGACTGGCCAATTCACCCATGTATGGCTCACGCATTGATGCCATTTCAGGTAATTTTGTGACTGCACGTCCTTATGGTATCCGTGATGGTGTGGATTATCAGATGACAGGCGAAGTTCGCTCTATCGATGTTGAAGCCATTAAAAATAATTTACTGCACGACCATATTGTTATTTTGGGGTCAATGGGTTATTCAGCGACTGGTGAAGTCTTTAATTTATTAGCAGAAGACGTTGCTCTCAGTGCTGCTGTGGCACTTGGTGCAGATAAGTTGATATTCTTAGGTGAAGAAACTGGCATCAATGATGATGATCGCTTGCTGCGCGAGATGATACCAAACGAAGTGGATCGCTTTTTACGAGATCGTGACCTGAATTGCGAAATCAATTATTTCTTAAATTGTGCCAGCTTGGCGTGTCGTCAAGGGGTTCATCGTACGCATATCATCTCTTACGCTAAAGACGGCGCCTTACTAGAAGAGTTATTCACACGTGACGGCTCTGGCACTTTGATCAGTCACGACCCTTACGAAGAGATTCGTCGTGCTGATATTGATGACGTGGTTGGTCTTATCGAGCTGCTATCACCACTAGAAGAGCAAGGAATCTTGGTCAGCCGCTCACGTGAGCGCTTGGAACAAGAGATTGATCAGTATAGCGTCATCGAACGTGACGGTATGATTTTGGGATGTGCTGCCTTGCATCCGCTGGATGCCTCATCAGCAGAAGTCGCCTGTGTCGCTGTCCATCCTGATTATCGAAGTGGCAGTCGCGGCGCCGATTTGTTGGCATTCTTAGAGCAACAAGCACGCAGTCACGGTCTGCATAAGTTGTTTGTATTGACCACTCGTACTGCTCATTGGTTCGTTGAACAAGGCTTTGAAGAAGTGGATGCTAGTGCGCTGCCAGCTGCACGTTTAGAGAAGTATCATAACGGTCGAAACTCAAAAGTGTTCCAAAAGAACCTATAATTGACGTCAGCGTATAAAACATTTTATAGCCGAGTTACTCTAAAACCGATACAGTGCTGCTGAGGTAAATTTTTTGCAGCCTCTGTCACGGCCGCGAACAGCAAGCAAGAAAAATTCACCCAGTAGCACGTTGCTATTAACGTATCGATTTTATTTTGAACTGACTATTATAGTCATAAAAAAGCCTTCATAACAATGAAGGCTTTTTTGTGTTTGCTACATACCGATTGGCGTTTTATTTTACTTTTAATAGCTCAACAGTGAAGATAAGCGTGCTGTTAGGCTCGATACCAGCGTTACCAGCTTCGCCATAAGCGATATCTGCTGGGATATAGAACTCGTATTTGCCGCCCTCTTTCATCAACTGCAAACCTTCCGTCCAGCCAGCGATGACTTGATTTAATGGGAACTCGATTGGCTCGCCGCGCTCGTAAGAGCTATCGAAGACTGTACCATCAATCAGTTTGCCTTCGTAGTTGACTTCAACCACGTCCGTCGCTTTTGGTGATTTACCCGTACCAGCCGTGATAACTTTGTACTGTAAACCAGACGCCGTGGTTTTCACGCCCTCCTTTTTACCATTTTCTGCTAAGAATGCAGCGCCTTTGGTTTTGTTTTCTGCTGCTTTGGTTTCCATGTCTTTAACAAACTTCTCTTCTTGCTCTTTTTGGTACGCGGTCAATACTTCTTGCATTTGCTCTTGCGTCAATGCAGATTCTTTGCCTTCGTAGCCGTCACGGAACCCCTTCTCAAACGTATCAAGATCTAAGTCTTGCACAGCTTCTTTATTACCTTCCGCCATCATATAACCCAAACTATAACCAACTTTTTCAGTGGCTGGGCTTTGCTCGGTAATTGAAACGCTTTTCGCTGCCGTTTCTTGATTGCCATTGTTCGTGCTACAACCAGTAATCAACAACATTGCACTGGCAAGGGCACTAACGCTTAAAGTAGTGATTTTTTTCATAGGATTTCTCGAGTTATAAAATGGTATCTATTAATTTGTTTGCCATCATATCAAATCTACGTTTTGGGAGCCATATTTGACACGAAATTATCGGGCTAATGTACAGTCTATGTTAATATTTCTTCTTACGATAACAAGTTATCACACAAATACAGCAACACGTTAAGCTTTCTATCTTTAAATCCACTAATACATCAGATAAGCTGAATTAGTTAAAGTGATAAGTAACCGAGTGTAAGCTTTTATCTTATTTATTGAAGTCTTGGTAGTGAAGCAGTTAACACAAGGTAGACCAATATTCTCTGATAGAGCTTTATCCTCAAAAATTATAATGTCATTGCATAATTAACTCAAAAAATACTATTTATCATAACCATCTATGTAATGGATTCGCTCAATAATAATGGAATATGCAATATTGTTTGGCAGCTTTTATATGATGATTAAAGGAGGATAAGATGAATCCAATGTATACATCGTTCAATGGTTATCTTGGTGGGCCTATCGGTTCCATTATCGGCGCTATCTTGATTTTCATTATCGGTTGGCTTGTGGCACTTGGCGTTGCAGCACTTGTACGCGGTGTATTGTCTAAAGTCAATTTGAACCAACGTATGAACTCCTCAACGGGTAAAACCTACGATCTTGAGGGCATTATCTCTAAGGTTGTTTTCTGGTTTATCTTTATCATTGCTATTTCAGGGGCGCTTAGCCAGTTAAATTTAAACTCTATTTCGGCACCATTTGCAAACATGGTCAACCAAGTATTAATGTTTATTCCTAATCTTATTGTAGCTATTGCAGTTGGTGTTATTGGTTGGGTTGTGGCGACTGTGGCTCGCACAGCTATCAATGCAGCTTTGGCGAAAACCTCAATGGATGAACGTTTAAGCGAAAAAGCTGGCGTAAAACCAATGAGCAGCACCATTGCTGACATGGTTTATTGGTTCATCTTATTGGTTGTTTTGACCATGGTACTTGGTCAATTAGAGCTTAACGGTCTATTTGCTCCATTGACGAATATGGTTGATAAAATCTTTAACTTTATTCCTAACATCTTAATCGCTGGTGTCGTCTTCGTTGTTGGTTATATCATTGCCAAGATTGTACGCGGTATCGTGACCAACCTTGTTTCTACCTTTGATGTACAAGCACTTGCGACAAAAGCAGGTTTGAATGAGCAAAACAGCTTACCGAACATCGCTGGTTCATTGGCTTTCTTAGTCGTTATTATCCCAACTATCATTGCTGCGTTAAATGCACTAAAAATTGAAGTCATTGCCCGTCCTGCGACGAACATGCTAAACAAAATCATGGAAGCCTTACCAAACATTTTCATGGCAGTAGCCATTTTAGTAGTGACCTTCTACGTTGTACGTATGGTCGCCAACATCATCAAAGGCCTGCTCGAAAACACTGAAATCAATCAATTACCTGCAAAAGTTGGTCTACAACAAACGATGGGTAGCCAGAAAGTCTCTGACCTCGTTGGTTATGCCATCATTTTCTTTGCAATGTTGTTTGCTGCCATCGCTGCTGCTGACTTACTAGGTTTTGTTGCTATCTCTGGCATCATTACCATGTTTATCGCTTTTGGTGCCAATATCATCTTAGGCGCGATTGTTCTTTTCATCGGTTTTTGGCTTGCCAATGTCATCGCTGGTGTTGTTGAGCGTTCTGAGCAAGGTTCACAGTTCTTAGCGAATATCGTACGTGTATTGATCATGGGCTTAGTACTTGCCATGGGTCTAAAAGCAATGGGTATTGCAGACTCTATCGTCAACCTAGCATTTGGTCTCACACTAGGCGCTGTAGCCGTGGCTTTCGCACTGTCATTTGGTCTTGGTGGTCAAGAAGCAGCTGCTCGTTTCTTACGCAAAATGCAAGACAAAATGGATAAAGAAACAGACGAAGCAAAAGCAAAATCGACGCTTCAGACAAACAAGTCAACTCAAGAAAAATTTGCTGAGTCAGTTCGTGAAAATACGCCGTCTGCCTCTACGACAAGTACGTCGACTACCAATGTGCACACAGATATCGTTGATACTACAAACGTAAATACTGATGATATCGCCAATGACAATATTGGTACTAGTGGTTTTGGTAATAGCAGCCTTGATAATACGACTATCGGTAACAACAATACCGTTAATAATGATATCGTTGGTGATGATCACTTATTGCCTAATAACGGTCTTGATGACGATATTAATAACAAATAAGCATTTGCTATTTTTACTACTAAATACGAAAAAGACAGCTTAGGCTGTCTTTTTTTATGGGTAGAGAGAAGTTCAAATGTCTTTAAAGTAAGTCGTCACATTCAACTTTATTATTTAAGAGTTTGCTTTTTAAATTGCTGTAGCTGCTTGGTTAATTGACGCTCGCGCTGAGTCATTGCATTGACAGGTTGAATCCACAAATCAATATCTATAAAAGTATCCTCAGCTTCCTTAATAAAATCGATACCAAGTACAATGACATGATGAAGTTCAGCGATTGGCAAACGAATTGCAACATCTTGAGCAATCTTTGAAAGATTTGGTTGAATCGTTTTTTTACCGTTGTGTCCTTCTGCATCTTGTCCATAAAAGATCAATACATAATGTCGTCCCAAACTTTCGTAAGAATGTTGATGCACCACATACCCTGTCTGCTGCAGTCTTGGTTCTTGTTTTGGGTGTTTATACAAGGTACGAACCAATTCATGACGCGAAAATAACGACTCATCCAACAATTGTTGTTGCCAATGGGTGACCTCATTAGCTAAGACCGCTTTATCATCATTGCCTATATGTTTTTCTCTTGACGCTTCTATCATCTGGGCACTAAGCTGCGACCATAGATGTGCTGCTTGTTGTAAGTGCTGATGATACATCTGTACGGTTACGCTTTGATTTTTATAAGCAAGCGTCATCGAGGTCAAAGCTGGATTGGGTTCATCTTGGATATTATATTTAATGAGTGCATTGTCTAGCACGATTGCTGGGGTAAATAGAGCAGGACGGTTTAAGAACTGGGTGACGAGCGCTGTTTCTGTTTCAAAGCTTGATACTTGACCATTGATAGCGTTCTCTAGCTGATCTAAATGGTAATCCAAAAATCGCCACAACTCACATGGTGCTTGTAGTGCTTCCAATATTGAGTGCCAATCATGCCAGCTAAAAACTTGTAGTCGCTGTACGCTGTCGTTTGTATCTAAAACCAACTGCTCCATAAAATAGCGCGCACCAAAATAATGTTTGACGCGTTGATTTTTATATTTTTGGTCATCACTAATCCCATTCTCATTTTCTCTGTTGTCATCAGTCAGATGAATGTCCATAACCAAAACAACATGAGTGGCCGTTTCGCTCTGCTTATTCTGTCTTTTTTGCCAAACTGTGGCGACTTTTAGCGTTGCTAAGCGGGCAGCCTCAATCTTTGCAACACTACTGTCCAAAGGTAGGGACAAGGTTACCTCAAGCACCGACAGCTTGCCTGATAATAACTGGTACAAGTATTGCCGAGCAGTATAGTGAGCGCCGTACTGACACTCAATGGTATCCATATTGACCAAAGAAATCTCAATGGCAGTTGACTGCAAATAGCAAGTCAACTCTTTGGCGATATCATACTGATCAGATATAGCAGTAGTCGAATAAGACACGTTTTCAACCCTTTATTATCAAATAAACACGTTAGTTTGTAGGTAATGGCGTAAGCAAGAGACGATATTACGTACTATGCTTATAGCTGCTTCATGAAGCGCTCTATGTGACCAGCTTGCCTTAATGACTATAGCGCGCTTGCCAGAAGCTTAAAAGTTAAACTGCCTCAGTTTTATGGAACAACGTCACCTTTATAAGAGTGCATCGCTATGATAGTGTGAGGATAATACACATCGGATGCAGACTTACAGATTATAAACTGCGCCCAAGCCCTTTTTTCAGGTACATTTACTAAGCTTATTTAACGAACACCATATAATAACAAGGATTGACAATGATGAAGCGTTTTAAAGAAAAAACCGTGATCGTAACAGGAGCGGGTTCAGGAATCGGTCGTGCAACCGCTATCCGCTTCGCACAAGAAGGCGCGAACGTCGTTTTGGTAGGGCGTACAGCTGAAACATTAAAGGAAACCGCAAAAGAGTTTCCAGAAGATCATACTTGGATTCATACTGATAATTATTTGTGCGTTACCTGTGATATCAGCGTACAAAGCCAAGTGCAAGAAATGGTACAAGCCGCGATAGATACGTTTGAAAAAATCGATATTTTGGTCAATAATGCTGGCAAAGCCATACAAGGCAAAATAACAGATTTATCTACTGAAGATTGGAATACTGCCATCAATATCAATTTGAACGGGAATTTTTATGTCTCTCAAGCAGTCATGCCCCACCTCATAGCCACCAAAGGCAATATCGTTAATGTCTCCTCGCTGTCGGGTATGGGCGGTGACTGGAATATGGCAGCATATAATGCGGCTAAAGCGGGCGTTACCAACCTAACGCGTACTCTAGCATTAGATCATGGCCCTGATGGCGTTCGTGTGAATGCGGTCAATCCAAGCGTGACTAAGACGAATATGACCACAGCAATTCAAGACAACGAATCAAAACAGGATAAGTTCTTTGCACGCTCGGCTCTTGGTCGTTTGGCAACGCCCGAAGACATCGCAGCAGCGATTACTTTCTTAGCCAGTGAAGACGCCTCTATGATTACAGGTGTCAATCTACCTGTTGATGGCGGAGTCAGCGCTTCAAATGGTCAGCCAAATTTTTAGAAAAGTTGCTAAAGTTTCGATGATCAAAACAAAGCGGATCTAATAAAAAAGCCCTTGATCTTATGATATCAAGGGCTTTTTTTATCGATTGGACAATAAGCAATTCACAACTACATAATCACTACTATGAAACGTCTTAGCCATATCCTTTAATCAGGCGAGTTATTCATATCTTGTAGCGGCTGCGATAAACGCTCAGGGTGCTTGGGCATCACCCCTTTGTATTGAGCATAGATTTTTGGTAAGTCAGCGTCGATATCGCCACTAGGATAGACAGGCGATAAAAAACGAACTTCTTTGGTGTTGTAGTCCAATGCCACTGGTAAAATAGGCACGCCTGCACCGACTGCCAAATAATAAAATCCTGTTTTCCAGTTTTCCGTATATTGGCGCGTACCTTCTGGTGCCAATCCTAAAAACAGGGGTTTACCTGTTTTGAACTTATCAATACTGGCTTGCAGTACTGACCCTTTATTGCCTCGATTGATAGGAATGACCCCTACCCAATGTAAAAGCTGAGCAAATACAGGTATTTTAAACAAGGTATGTTTCGCCATAATACTTATGTTCAGATCCAAGGCAAACAAGCCTGGAATCGCATAGATACCATCGACATTCGAGGTGTGAGGAAGCGCCAAGACCACTGCCTGCGGAATATTTGGAATCTCACCCACATTGCGCCAGCCAGCCAGTTTTTGTAAGGCAGACGCGACCACTGGTGTCACTTTGCCACCACGTCTGGGAATTTTATCGCCCAACTGCGCTCTACTGAGCTTAGGCAATACTTTAGAACGTTTCAAAACCTTTGATGTCATGATGGCACCATATAGTAAAAGATAACTGTATCATACCATCAAGCCTAAACTACTACCTTGAATTTTATAGGTTTTATTATTCATTGGCTTATGGAACGCTAGGTTAAATCACTCAATACCTATCAGTCATAAGCGAATGATAAACAGGCCTCTAATCGTACTTATGATATATCCGCTAAGTTGCCTTTGTTTTCAAGCCATGTCTTGCGATCAGCCGCGCGTTTCTTTGCCAATAGCATATCCATAATGCCATTGGTTAACACCATATCGTCCATATCCAACTGAACCAAACGCCGTGTATCACGGTTCATAGTTGTCTCACGTAACTGATCGGCACTCATCTCACCAAGCCCTTTAAAGCGCGTGATTTGTGCTTTTTTATTGCCCGGTACATTTGCCAAAATTTGCTCAAGCTCAGACTCATCCAATGCATAATGCACATCTTTGCCCACATCTACTCGGTACAACGGTGGCATGGCGACAAATAAGTGACCTGCATCCACCAATGCTGGGAAATGCTTGACGAATAATGCGCAAATCAGCGTGGCAATATGCAAGCCATCAGAGTCAGCATCGGCTAAGATACAAACTTTATCGTAGCGCAGCTCTGACAAATCATCAGAGGCTGGGTCAACACCGATTGCAATGGCAATATCGTGAATCTCTTGGCTAGACAAAACCGTATCTGACGAGACTTCCCACGTATTAAGAATCTTACCACGCAGGGGCAATATCGCCTGATAATGACGATCACGAGCTTGTTTGGCACTACCGCCAGCAGAGTCACCTTCGACCAAAAACAGCTCAGCACCATCGCGTAGATCACCGCGACAATCTGCCAATTTACCCGGTAATGCAGGACCTTGCGTGATTTTTTTACGGGCGACTTTTTTGGCAGATTTGAGACGGCGACCCGCTTTATTAATCGCCAGCTCAGCAATCTGTGTCCCCATATCGGCATGTTGGTTCAGCCACAAGCTAAACGCGTCTTTTGCCAATGTCTGTACCGCGCCAGCCGCTTCACGGCTAGACAAGCGCTCTTTGGTTTGACCAGAAAATTGCGGCTCTGAAAACTTTAAAGACAAGATATAATTCACCCCGTCCCACACATCTTCTGCCGTCAATTTCACACTACGAGGCAGCAAGTTGTGGATATCACAAAACTCGCGCAAGGCTTCTAAGATACCCGTACGCAGCCCATTGACGTGCGTACCACCTTGCGCCGTCGGAATCAAGTTCACATAGCTTTCTTGTATCGGTGTACCGCCCTCAGGCAACCAAGATAACGCAAAAGTAATGCCTGCACGTGCGCCGTTTTTGGCTTCATGATTATAATAAAAGGGCGCTTGCGGTAACGTTTCAAGTCCATCTAACTGCTCGTTTAGATACTCAACCACGCCATCGGTAAACTGCCAAACGACTTTTTCATCGTTGATATCATCCACAAACTCAATCGTCAGCCCAGCCGCCAAAACTGCTTTGGCCTTTAAATTATGCTTAAGCTGTTTGACATTAAATTTGGGCGTATCAAAGAAGCTACCATCGGCCCAAAAATGGACTCTGGTACCGCGTTTGCGTTTGTTTGAACTGACCGCTTCCGTCAAAGGTGTCACGGGCGCGCCATTCTCAAATGCCATATCAAACTGCGTGCTGTCACGCCATACCGTCACTTCGACGCGTGTCGATAGCGCATTGACGACCGAAATACCTACGCCATGTAGACCACCTGAGACTTCATAATTGGAAGTCGAAAACTTACCACCCGCATGCAAGCGGGTCAAAATCAACTCAATACCAGATTGATTAAACTCAGGGTGAATATCGGTCGGCATACCGCGACCATCGTCTTCGACAGACAATGAACCATCAGCGTGCAGCTGGACTTTGATGGTTTTGGCATAACCTGCCAATGCTTCATCGACCGAGTTATCAATGACTTCTTGCGCTAGATGGTTTGGGCGTGTGGTATCGGTATACATACCGGGACGACGACGAACTGGCTCAAGTCCTTCTAAAACTTCTAACGATTGCGCATTATATTGACTCACAAATGCATCCTTAATTGTTCATGTGCGATTGATTCTATTGAACCATTATAACGAAAAATCACGACCTTAACGGTAATAGTCAGTCGCTCACGTCATATAATGTCGTCTATTTATTTGATGCGGTGTTAGACCAACTGCTGTATTAGCTTAAGCACCATGGGTAATTGCTCACCAAAGTCACTAAATCTATGATCGCCGCCCGCTTGCACCGTCACTGCCGCACCTTGCTCTTGATAAAAGTCTTTAGTCAACTCAGGAGTTAACAACTCATCACCTTCTTTAATCAGTACCGCCACTTTGTCTGGATGATTCACAGTCGATAACGCATGATCCGCAAACCATTGCAAATCAGCATTGGTAATATTCCAGCCGCCTGCCGTCGAATGTAGAACATAATCGTCGGACGATGTATCTTTGTTACTACTGGCTGACATAGCCTCATTGGCAAATCGTTGTAGCGTGATGTGAGGCTGCGTACTGGGATTTAATAATAGTGCTGGGCAACCCGTATGATTGCTGACCAAGGTAGAAAAATATCCACCTAACGAGCTGCCTATTAATACGGTGTTGTTAGACGCAAATGGTGCGCCTTCAATACTTTGGTTTTTATTAGTGGCATTTTTTATTAATGATAGTATGTGCTCAAAAACGTGCTCAGGCGCTTGATTCAAATCAGGGCGTAATACGGTGATATCAGGATAATACTGCTGGCAATATTCTTCTAAGAGCCTGCCTTTGGTAGAATTGGCATCGCTGTCCAATCCATGAATATAAATGAGGTTCATATATTATCTCGCTTATTATGATTATTTTATAATGTTTGTTTTACGGTGAGTGTGACGGCCAGCATAACACCCGCTCAGTAAACATAGTAACAATAAAACGGCACACTATTATTCGCTATTTGCGACATAATAGAACTATGACAATAGTTTGCGCCAGTCAAAGGAATGACCGTAATAGCGATGGAGCCGCCATGAATCCACAGTTTGAGCTGTTCGACATAGACAACCCTTGTATCGGTGTCTGTCAAAGCAATAAAAAAGGGTATTGCTTTGGTTGCTTGCGCAGTCGTCCTGAGCGTCAATTGTGGCTGAGTATGAGCATGGAGGAGCGCCGAGAGGTATTACGGCTTATTGTGAGCCGTAAACAGCGTATCGAGCAGATGAGACAACGCAAAGGCGAACAATTGGGATTTGATTTTGAGGAAGAGGTTGAAGTGGGTGAGTTGTTTTGAAGGATATAAAAACTATGTATGATATATTCTATTTTCAGGTATTTTCTACCCAGAGACCGATTTCATCTTCTTCGTATGAAATGTCAAAAAAATCTTTTGGATTATATCCATCACAGTAATCATGAGGCAAGTTAGTCAGAATCTCATACTTTGTAATGTAATTACTTTTATGCCACTTAGTACCAAACCTAGAAACCAAGTTAAAAAATAATATATATAACTCTGGATTAGAAAGTTGTGCCCTATATATTTTTATTAGGTCAAATTTTTCTTCTTGAGAAAGATATTTATCATTATCTACCAACTTAATAGCATTATACATATTTCGGAAATAACTGCTTAATTCGGTTTGATTAGTTCTTCCTAATTTCAAACTCTCATTCTCTTTTACTCTTTTCAGCATTTCAGTAGCTATTAAAGAGCCACTCCTATGAACTGATAACTTTCCTTCTATAAATTCAATCCAAGTTTCACTTTGACCGTAAAAGAAACATATATACGCCACATCGATTTTTTCCCTAGAGTTGAGATTAAGATCTAAGGTTTCGCTGATGTTATTAATAGCCAATAAAAGTTTTTTAAATTGTATTTTATATACTACAAATGCTCGTCTACCTTCTTCAACTATATCTGGTTTAGCAGTCTCTATACTTCTTACCTTAATACTTCTCACATTTTCAGTATGATAATCCAGCATTTTAAAGAAATGATCTTTCGTCTTATTTTTAAATGTTTCTATATATTGGGATGTAATTGTGTATATTAGCAAAAGAACGCTAAGAATTGAGAAAAGCGTACCTATAAATCCGCCAAAGAAATCACCAAATTTAGATGCCAGATTGGTATCAATATCGAAGCTCCAATTGAAATAAGCTTCATTAAAGATGATAAAAGGTAGAATCAATAATAAAAAGGCAGATAAAATCATGAGTACATATTTTAAAATAGTATTTAGTCTAACCATTTCACTCTCTTCAAAAGGCTTTATAATTATAGATCAAGTATCTTAAAATAACTCTTAAAAGATCAAATAAACTACTTTTTATACTTTGCAGCTAGAGCTAAAAATGCTTTTCGGCCAATAACTATTGGTATGTACTTTATATCAGATATTTCTTTCGGAACTTTAGAGTTTAAACTTTTGAAACTTGTGCCAGCTAAATTACCTTCATTCCCATAAATCAAACCACCATATATATTGTCTTTCAAATTTTTTTCTTTATGTAAGCTTGTACGAATATTAATATATGTTCCGATAGTACAGTCTAAAATATAATCATCGTCTATAGTTATCCATGTATGAAAATCTAGTGACTTCGGAATTCCATTTATTAGCCAATCTGCACACTTACTCTCATTAAAAGGGAATGGTTGATTCTTACCTACGAATACATCTCCCACTGTAATATTAGCGTTTATAGATGGATAATTATTCTCGATAAAATTCAATATGGCGTAATGTACGTTTCCACAATCAATACTGAATCTTTCGATAGGATTAAACCCTTCTTTTTCGTACATAGATGTTTCATTTGCAAAAATAACACTAATTTCACTTATTAACTCTGACAATGCTTGTTTATTAGATTTACTTGAGTTTAGATTGCAGCTAAAGCCTTTATCAATAGTAAACTTTATAGCATCATTAAATGACTGTTCGTATGTTCTCAAGACTAAATTATCCATTAAATATCCTTTATTTATTATAAATCAAAACCTTTATTATGCCTTATTATTTATAACTAAGCTTATGTTTAAAATATATAACTTTTATGAAATAATTAATAGCAAATTTTTAAAATTTTTTTCCTAGCGCAAAGAAAGTCCCACGTGTAGATAACTAGTCGGGGGATATTTCAGAATAGAGAGCTAACGATGACCAACTTTCACATAGGCGAACCATGCTACCGTTTATGCTTGATTACTATTCTTCTTAGCAAACGGAAGTAAACGTTATTGCCTACGCCATCTCTTTTTACAAAGGACTAGTAACTAAACTATAGAGTGTGCGTACGCCATTAATATAGTTGCCCATCCGCATGTTTTCGTTAGCAGCGTGCTGATTATTATCTGCATTGACCAAAGGCACGATAACGAATGGTACTTTCAATGCTTCTACAATTTCTGCCGTTGGCACAGTGCCACCCATCATACGAATACGGACTGGTGCAGGCGTTGCGCCAAAAGCTTCAGTCATCGATTGGTATGCCCATTTGCCGACAGGTGCATCCATCGGTGTTGCCGCAGCATTCCCACCTTTACTTTGATAAGTGAAGCTTGCCAACTTATCAAAACGCGCTCTGTCATCATCGGTAGGTTCGCCTGTCACCAAGTGATAGCCTTGTTTTTGAATATGCGTCTCAACGAGCTTGGTAAGATAGTTGGCATCGGACTCGGGCGTTGTGCGTAGATCCAGCTCAGCAACGGCCTTGTCAGGCACGATAGTAGCGACTTTATCACCAACGGCAGCCGACGCCATTCCACGGACATTGAGTGATGGATACTGCATTGCCTCCTGATAGTTGTCACCTACCTTGTCAGGTTTTGCGATACCAAGACGCTTTTGTATCGCAGCTTCATCATCTGGAACAGCAGCCATAATTTTGCGATCGGCAGCGGTGAGCTTCACGCGATCATAGTAACCCGGTATAGTGACACGGCCATCATCACCCTTCATGGAGGCAAGAAGCGTCGCCAAGCGCTGTGCAGGGTTAGGTGAGTAATTGCCATAGTGACCACTGTGTAGCGGTACTTTAGCACCATAAACCGTCAGGCGCGCCTGAGCAGCGCCTCGATTGCCAAAAATCAGTGTCGGCTGATTGGTTGCATGCATAGGTCCATCATTAATAACAATAACGTCTGAGCGCAATAGGTCTTTATTGGCTGACATTACCTTATTAATTGAAGGCGACCCTTTTTCTTCCTCGCTATCCAATATCACTTTCACATTTATACCTTGAGCAACACCGCTAGCTTTTATGGCATCCATGGTGGCCAAAAGCATCATGATTGGTGCCTTATCATCGGCAGAGGAACGCCCAAAAACACGCCATTCAGGATCGACCGAACCATTAAACAGTTTCGCAGAATCCACCTCTTCCCATTTATCATCTGTGGTACGGCGTTTAAGTACTGGTTGCCATGGATCTTTCTGATCCCATTGCTCCGGTACTACTGGCTGACCATCTAGGTGCATATAAAAGAGTACTGTCTTGCGTTTAGGATCAGCATTTGGCTGCTCTGCAAAAAGCATGGGCTTACCGTCATTTTCCAGCTGCTTTGTGACAAAGCCGCGCTTACGAAAAGCGGCGTCGAGAAACTCAACGTTTTTACGAACGTCTGCTGGAACGATCGCATCATTTGGTAACTTTAAGAGGTCGAAGTACTCAGGATAGGTACCTTGTGCATACTGAGCAGCAGAAGAAGCAGAAAGTTTAACGGCATTGGCAGAGCTACACATCACAAGTGCAGCACCAGCCAAAGAAAAGAAACCTAATTTGTTCATAATTTCCCTATTTACGTGAAGTTAACCAAAGCAATCCATTGTAATTTTTAACTATCTTATCAAGACATCATCATTGAGAAGCGAATTAACCTTTTATCAAGCGTTGTCTCAGTGAATTGATTATTCTAAGCTCTATGAATTTATCACTAATAACACAGCTCAACAATATTCATATAGGAATACAGTCTATGTCAATTGGTTAACATTGCTTAGATAACAGCTTTGAATAGGTATATAGTTCGATAGAGAAATAAATGCAGACAGTGCTGTAGAGATAGGAATATATATAGTAAGCACTATGCCCGTTGAATAGAACCTAATACATAGAGTGTTTGAATGCTTGAAACAGACGCGCAAAGAAAAGCCCCTTGATACGTTAGTATCAAGGGGCTAGTCAGGAATAGAGAGCTGACGATGACCTACTCTCACATGGGCGAACCACACTACCATTGGCGCTACGATGTTTCACTTCTGAGTTCGAGAAGGGATCAGGTGGTTCCATCGTGCTATTGTCGTCAGCAAAGGGGGTTAGATATGAGTCTGTTTGTGTGACTTTTGATAAGTACCACATAACCTAACTGAATCAAGGTTAAGGTGATATCGAAATATACTTTCTTATTCTAAAGCTTTCGCTTTGCAAGATAGATTAATTAGACTTGATACAAACCACTTGGGTGTTGTATGGTCAAGCCAAACGAGCAATTAGTACAGGTTAGCTACACGCATCGCTGCGCTTCCACACCCTGCCTATCAACGTCCTAGTCTTGAACGGCTCTTTAGGGAAATCTAATCTTGAGGTGGGCTTCCCGCTTAGATGCTTTCAGCGGTTATCCCATCCGAACGTAGCTACCGGGCAATGCCACTGGCGTGACAACCCGAACACCAGAGGTTCGTCCACTCTGGTCCTCTCGTACTAGGAGCAGATCCTCTCAAATTTCCAACGCCCACGGTAGATAGGGACCGAACTGTCTCACGACGTTCTAAACCCAGCTCGCGTACCTCTTTAAATGGCGAACAGCCATACCCTTAGGACCTGCTTCAGCCCTAGGATGAGATGAGCCGACATCGAGGTGCCAAACACCGCCGTCGATATGAACTCTTGGGCGGTATCAGCCTGTTATCCCCAGAGTACCTTTTATCCGTTGAGCGATGGCCCTTCCATACAGAACCACCGGATCACTAAGACCTACTTTCGTACCTGCTCGACTTGTGGGTCTCGCAGTTAAGCGCGCTTTTGCCTTTATACTCTACGACCGATTTCCGACCGGTCTGAGCGCACCTTCGTACTCCTCCGTTACTCTTTAGGAGGAGACCGCCCCAGTCAAACTACCCACCATACATTGTCCTCGGTATTGTTATACCTGAGTTAGAACCCCAACATGACCAGGGTGGTATTTCAAGATTGGCTCCACCAAGACTAGCGTCTCGGCTTCAAAGCCTCCCACCTATCCTGCACAAGTCAGGTCAAAGTTCAATGTAAAGCTGTAGTAAAGGTTCACGGGGTCTTTCCGTCTAGCCGCGGGTACACAGCATCTTCACTGCGATTTCGATTTCACTGAGTCTCTGCTGGAGACAGCGCTGCCATCATTATGTCATTCGTGCAGGTCGGAACTTACCCGACAAGGAATTTCGCTACCTTAGGACCGTTATAGTTACGGCCGCCGTTTACTGGGGCTTCGATCAAGAGCTTCGCTTACGCTAACCCCATCAATTAACCTTCCAGCACCGGGCAGACATCACACCCTATACGTCCACTTTCGTGTTTGCAGAGTGCTGTGTTTTTAATAAACAGTTGCAGCAGCCTGGTATCTGCGACTGCCAATAGCTTACGGAGCAAGTCCTTCACCATCAGCAGCGTACCTTCTCCCGAAGTTACGGTACCATTTTGCCTAGTTCCTTCAGCAGAGTTCTCTCAAGCGCCTTGGTATTCTCTACCTGATCACCTGTGTCGGTTTAGGGTACGATTCGTTTATGACTATCGCTTAGAAGCTTTTCCTGGAAGCATGGTATTTGCCACTTCGCTGTACAAGTACAGCTTGCTATCAGATCTCGGTATAAAATAGCCCGGATTTACCTAAGCTATAAACCTACATCCTTCCACCTGGACAACCATCGCCAGGCTGGCATAACCTTCTCCGTCCCTCCATCGCATCATAAACAAGTATCGGAATATTAACCGATTTCCCATCGACTACGCCTTTCGGCCTCGCCTTAGGGGTCGACTCACCCAGCCCCGATTAACGTTGGACTGGAACCCTTGATCTTCCGGCGTGCGAGCTTTTCACTCGCATTATCGTTACTCACGTCAGCATTCGCTCTTGTGATACCTCCAGCATGCTTTACAACACACCTTCACAGGCTTACACAACGCTCCCCTACCACTTGAAAACAAATTCAAATCCGCAGCTTCGGCTCCTAGTTTGAGCCCCGTTACATCTTCCGCGCGGGCCGACTCGACTAGTGAGCTATTACGCTTTCTTTAAAGGATGGCTGCTTCTAAGCCAACCTCCTAGCTGTCTATGCCTTCCCACCTCGTTTCCCACTTAACTAGGAATTTGGGGCCTTAGCTGGCGGTCTGGGTTGTTTCCCTCTCCACAATGGACGTTAGCACCCACTGTGTGTCTCCCGGATATCACTCATCGGTATTCGGAGTTTGCATCGGTTTGGTAAGTCGGTATGACCCCCTAGCCGAAACAGTGCTCTACCCCCAATGGTGTTCGTCCGAGGCGCTACCTAAATAGCTTTCGGGGAGAACCAGCTATCACCGAGTTTGATTAGCCTTTCACCCCTATCCACAAGTCATCCCCTGGCTTTTCAACGACAGTGGGTTCGGTCCTCCGGTGCCTGTTACGGCACTTTCAACCTGCTCATGGATAGATCACTCGGTTTCGGGTCTATACCCTGCAACTAGACGCCCTATTAAGACTCGGTTTCCCTACGGCTCCCCTAAACGGTTAACCTTGCTACAGAATATAAGTCGCTGACCCATTATACAAAAGGTACGCGGTCACCCAACAAGTGGGCTCCCACTGCTTGTACGCACACGGTTTCAGGTTCTATTTCACTCCCCTCACAGGGGTTCTTTTCGCCTTTCCCTCACGGTACTGGTTCACTATCGGTCAGTCAGGAGTATTTAGCCTTGGAGGATGGTCCCCCCATCTTCAAACAGGATTTCTCGTGCCCCGCTCTACTTAATATGTTAATGCTAATGTTTCGAATACAGGACTATCACCTACTACGGTCAGCTTTCCCACGCTGTTCTTCTACATTAGTACTAATCGGCTTCTCCCCGTTCGCTCGCCGCTACTAGGGGAATCTCAATTGATGTCTATTCCTAAGGGTACTGAGATGTTTCACTTCCCCTCGTTCGCTTCCTAATAAATTAGGATACCTAGCTTATGCTAGGTGGGTTTCCCCATTCAGAAATCTCCGGATCACAGGATATTGCCGCCTCCCCGAAGCTTATCGCAGGCTGTCACGTCTTTCATCGCCTCTGACTGCCAAGGCATCCACCATGTGCGCTTCATTACTTGACCATACAACCCCAAGTAGTCTTTCGACTAAGTAGTGTCATACACTCTAATTAATGATAACGATATCACCTATGTTTACGCTTGATTCAGTTCTCTTATTTCTTTTTAGCAATCAACCCCTGGGATAACAACTGATGTCGTTAAAGAGCTGATTACTAAGGTTAAGATGTGCGCGTGAACACGCTCATCCTAACCCAGACTCATATCTATGTTTTTAAATAGTCTCTATGCTCTCGTCGAGTCATAGATTTCCGTATAAAACAGAAAGAAGTAATCTTATTAAAATCACTTGTTTCTATTTGATACCTATTTTATTTATTCGCATCCTAAGCTTAACTAAAGTAGTGGTGGAGCCAAACGGAGTCGAACCGTTGACCTCCTGCGTGCAAGGCAGGCGCTCTACCAACTGAGCTATGGCCCCATATAAATGGTGGGTCTAAGTGGACTTGAACCACTGACCCCCGCGTTATCAACACGGTGCTCTAACCAGCTGAGCTACAGACCCAATACGTCCTAAAACGTAAGCTTAAACTAAAGAACAACTTGTTGTGAATTCTTGCTGACCGAATGCTGTCTATAAGGAGGTGATCCAGCCGCAGGTTCCCCTACGGCTACCTTGTTACGACTTCACCCCAGTCATCAACCACACCGTGGTGATCGCCTTCCTTACGGTTAGGCTAACCACTTCTGGTGCAATCAACTCCCATGGTGTGACGGGCGGTGTGTACAAGGCCCGGGAACGTATTCACCGCGGCATTCTGATCCGCGATTACTAGCGATTCCTACTTCATGGAGTCGAGTTGCAGACTCCAATCTGGACTACGATAGGCTTTTTGAGATTCGCATCACATCGCTGTGTAGCTGCCCTCTGTACCTACCATTGTAGCACGTGTGTAGCCCTGGTCGTAAGGGCCATGATGACTTGACGTCGTCCCCGCCTTCCTCCAGTTTGTCACTGGCAGTATCCTTAGAGTTCCCGGCTTAACCCGCTGGTAACTAAGGACAAGGGTTGCGCTCGTTGCGGGACTTAACCCAACATCTCACGACACGAGCTGACGACAGCCATGCAGCACCTGTATTCTAATTCCCGAAGGCACTCCCGCATCTCTGCAGGATTCTAGATATGTCAAGACCAGGTAAGGTTCTTCGCGTTGCATCGAATTAAACCACATGCTCCACCGCTTGTGCGGGCCCCCGTCAATTCATTTGAGTTTTAACCTTGCGGCCGTACTCCCCAGGCGGTCTACTTATTGCGTTAGCTGCGTCACTAAGTCCTCAAGGGACCCAACGACTAGTAGACATCGTTTACGGCGTGGACTACCAGGGTATCTAATCCTGTTTGCTACCCACGCTTTCGAGCCTCAGTGTCAGTATGATGCCAGAAGGCTGCCTTCGCCATCGGTATTCCTCCAGATCTCTACGCATTTCACCGCTACACCTGGAATTCTACCTTCCTCTCACCTACTCTAGCCTGACAGTATCAGATGCAGTTCCCAGGTTAAGCCCGGGGATTTCACATCTGACTTATCAAGCCACCTACGCTCGCTTTACGCCCAGTAATTCCGATTAACGCTTGCACCCTCTGTATTACCGCGGCTGCTGGCACAGAGTTAGCCGGTGCTTATTCTGCAGCTAATGTCATCGTCTCCGGGTATTAACCGAAGAGTCTTCTTCACTGCTTAAAGTGCTTTACAACCAAAAGGCCTTCTTCACACACGCGGCATGGCTGGATCAGGGTTTCCCCCATTGTCCAATATTCCCCACTGCTGCCTCCCGTAGGAGTCCGGGCCGTGTCTCAGTCCCGGTGTGGCTGATCATCCTCTCAGACCAGCTACAGATCGTCGCCATGGTAGGCCTTTACCCCACCATCTAGCTAATCCGACTTAGGCTCATCTAATAGCGAGAGCAACAAGTTGCCCCCTTTCTCCCGTAGGTCGTATGCGGTATTAATTCGAGTTTCCCCGAGCTATCCCCCACTACTAGGTAGATTCCTAAGTATTACTCACCCGTCCGCCGCTCGTCATCTTCTAGCAAGCTAGAAATGTTACCGCTCGACTTGCATGTGTTAAGCCTGCCGCCAGCGTTCAATCTGAGCCATGATCAAACTCTTCAGTTTAATCTTGCTATGAAGCTCTTTAAAGAAGCTTCTAAACTTGGCTCATCTAATCTGGCAAAATCGCTAAAAATTATGTTCGTAATGAATTAACTTTGAGTTTTTCTGCTGTCTTAAATGATAATTTTTATAGTTAATAATCTTCCCGAAAAGAAAAGATAGTCAACTTTATTTTTTAGCATCCTGAATCAGCAAAAATCCACACAAGTTGTTCTTTAGTTATGCTTTTAAATAATGCCTGTCACTGTCGTCCAGTAGCAGTTATCTCTTAACCAATTATTACATAGCCAATGTGGCTTATCCTAATTAGCGAGCTGACTATCATATCATGTTTTAATAGACTGTCAAGCTTCTTTTTTAATTCGTTTCAATAAGTTAGCTCGCTAATTTTAGTGATTACTCACTCAGTTATTAACTGCTTTGCCTTAATGAGGTGCGTATTATAGACGCTTTATTCTTAGTGTCAAGGGTTTATTTTAAGTTTGTTTGAATGACCTGAATCAACCAGATACTCAACCCACCTTCCCTTTCAACTGGGTGGCATTATACGCTTGTTTGAGTCTGGGTCAAGGTCAATTGACAGTTTTTTTATGATTATTTTGCTGAGTCAATTGGCAAACTAAACAGACGCGCAAAGAAAAGCCCCTTGATACGTTAGTATCAAGGGGCTAGTCAGGAATAGAGAGCTGACGATGACCTACTCTCACATGGGCGAACCACACTACCATTGGCGCTACGATGTTTCACTTCTGAGTTCGAGAAGGGATCAGGTGGTTCCATCGTGCTATTGTCGTCAGCAAAGGGGGTTAGATATGAGTCTGTTTGTGTGACTTTTGATAAGTACCACATAACCTAACTGAATCAAGGTTAAGGTGATATCGAAATATACTTTCTTATTCTAAAGCTTTCGCTTTACAAGATAGATTAATTAGACTTGATACAAACCACTTGGGTGTTGTATGGTCAAGCCAAACGAGCAATTAGTACAGGTTAGCTACACGCATCGCTGCGCTTCCACACCCTGCCTATCAACGTCCTAGTCTTGAACGGCTCTTTAGGGAAATCTAATCTTGAGGTGGGCTTCCCGCTTAGATGCTTTCAGCGGTTATCCCATCCGAACGTAGCTACCGGGCAATGCCACTGGCGTGACAACCCGAACACCAGAGGTTCGTCCACTCTGGTCCTCTCGTACTAGGAGCAGATCCTCTCAAATTTCCAACGCCCACGGTAGATAGGGACCGAACTGTCTCACGACGTTCTAAACCCAGCTCGCGTACCTCTTTAAATGGCGAACAGCCATACCCTTAGGACCTGCTTCAGCCCTAGGATGAGATGAGCCGACATCGAGGTGCCAAACACCGCCGTCGATATGAACTCTTGGGCGGTATCAGCCTGTTATCCCCAGAGTACCTTTTATCCGTTGAGCGATGGCCCTTCCATACAGAACCACCGGATCACTAAGACCTACTTTCGTACCTGCTCGACTTGTGGGTCTCGCAGTTAAGCGCGCTTTTGCCTTTATACTCTACGACCGATTTCCGACCGGTCTGAGCGCACCTTCGTACTCCTCCGTTACTCTTTAGGAGGAGACCGCCCCAGTCAAACTACCCACCATACATTGTCCTCGGTATTGTTATACCTGAGTTAGAACCCCAACATGACCAGGGTGGTATTTCAAGATTGGCTCCACCAAGACTAGCGTCTCGGCTTCAAAGCCTCCCACCTATCCTGCACAAGTCAGGTCAAAGTTCAATGTAAAGCTGTAGTAAAGGTTCACGGGGTCTTTCCGTCTAGCCGCGGGTACACAGCATCTTCACTGCGATTTCGATTTCACTGAGTCTCTGCTGGAGACAGCGCTGCCATCATTATGTCATTCGTGCAGGTCGGAACTTACCCGACAAGGAATTTCGCTACCTTAGGACCGTTATAGTTACGGCCGCCGTTTACTGGGGCTTCGATCAAGAGCTTCGCTTACGCTAACCCCATCAATTAACCTTCCAGCACCGGGCAGACATCACACCCTATACGTCCACTTTCGTGTTTGCAGAGTGCTGTGTTTTTAATAAACAGTTGCAGCAGCCTGGTATCTGCGACTGCCAATAGCTTACGGAGCAAGTCCTTCACCATCAGCAGCGTACCTTCTCCCGAAGTTACGGTACCATTTTGCCTAGTTCCTTCAGCAGAGTTCTCTCAAGCGCCTTGGTATTCTCTACCTGATCACCTGTGTCGGTTTAGGGTACGATTCGTTTATGACTATCGCTTAGAAGCTTTTCCTGGAAGCATGGTATTTGCCACTTCGCTGTACAAGTACAGCTTGCTATCAGATCTCGGTATAAAATAGCCCGGATTTACCTAAGCTATAAACCTACATCCTTCCACCTGGACAACCATCGCCAGGCTGGCATAACCTTCTCCGTCCCTCCATCGCATCATAAACAAGTATCGGAATATTAACCGATTTCCCATCGACTACGCCTTTCGGCCTCGCCTTAGGGGTCGACTCACCCAGCCCCGATTAACGTTGGACTGGAACCCTTGATCTTCCGGCGTGCGAGCTTTTCACTCGCATTATCGTTACTCACGTCAGCATTCGCTCTTGTGATACCTCCAGCATGCTTTACAACACACCTTCACAGGCTTACACAACGCTCCCCTACCACTTGAAAACAAATTCAAATCCGCAGCTTCGGCTCCTAGTTTGAGCCCCGTTACATCTTCCGCGCGGGCCGACTCGACTAGTGAGCTATTACGCTTTCTTTAAAGGATGGCTGCTTCTAAGCCAACCTCCTAGCTGTCTATGCCTTCCCACCTCGTTTCCCACTTAACTAGGAATTTGGGGCCTTAGCTGGCGGTCTGGGTTGTTTCCCTCTCCACAATGGACGTTAGCACCCACTGTGTGTCTCCCGGATATCACTCATCGGTATTCGGAGTTTGCATCGGTTTGGTAAGTCGGTATGACCCCCTAGCCGAAACAGTGCTCTACCCCCAATGGTGTTCGTCCGAGGCGCTACCTAAATAGCTTTCGGGGAGAACCAGCTATCACCGAGTTTGATTAGCCTTTCACCCCTATCCACAAGTCATCCCCTGGCTTTTCAACGACAGTGGGTTCGGTCCTCCGGTGCCTGTTACGGCACTTTCAACCTGCTCATGGATAGATCACTCGGTTTCGGGTCTATACCCTGCAACTAGACGCCCTATTAAGACTCGGTTTCCCTACGGCTCCCCTAAACGGTTAACCTTGCTACAGAATATAAGTCGCTGACCCATTATACAAAAGGTACGCGGTCACCCAACAAGTGGGCTCCCACTGCTTGTACGCACACGGTTTCAGGTTCTATTTCACTCCCCTCACAGGGGTTCTTTTCGCCTTTCCCTCACGGTACTGGTTCACTATCGGTCAGTCAGGAGTATTTAGCCTTGGAGGATGGTCCCCCCATCTTCAAACAGGATTTCTCGTGCCCCGCTCTACTTAATATGTTAATGCTAATGTTTCGAATACAGGACTATCACCTACTACGGTCAGCTTTCCCACGCTGTTCTTCTACATTAGTACTAATCGGCTTCTCCCCGTTCGCTCGCCGCTACTAGGGGAATCTCAATTGATGTCTATTCCTAAGGGTACTGAGATGTTTCACTTCCCCTCGTTCGCTTCCTAATAAATTAGGATACCTAGCTTATGCTAGGTGGGTTTCCCCATTCAGAAATCTCCGGATCACAGGATATTGCCGCCTCCCCGAAGCTTATCGCAGGCTGTCACGTCTTTCATCGCCTCTGACTGCCAAGGCATCCACCATGTGCGCTTCATTACTTGACCATACAACCCCAAGTAGTCTTTCGACTAAGTAGTGTCATACACTCTAATTAATGATAACGATATCACCTATGTTTACGCTTGATTCAGTTCTCTTATTTCTTTTTAGCAATCAACCCCTGGGATAACAACTGATGTCGTTAAAGAGCTGATTACTAAGGTTAAGATGTGCGCGTGAACACGCTCATCCTAACCCAGACTCATATCTATGCTTTTAAATAGTCTCTATGCTCTCGTCGAGTCATAGATTTCCGTATAAAACAGAAAGAAGTAATCTTATTAAAATCACTTGTTTCTATTTGATACCTATTTTATTTATTCGCATCCTAAGCTTAACTAAAGTAGTGGTGGAGCCAAACGGAGTCGAACCGTTGACCTCCTGCGTGCAAGGCAGGCGCTCTACCAACTGAGCTATGGCCCCATATAAATGGTGGGTCTAAGTGGACTTGAACCACTGACCCCCGCGTTATCAACACGGTGCTCTAACCAGCTGAGCTACAGACCCAATACGTCCTAAAACGTAAGCTTAAACTAAAGAACAACTTGTTGTGAATTCTTGCTGACCGAATGCTGTCTATAAGGAGGTGATCCAGCCGCAGGTTCCCCTACGGCTACCTTGTTACGACTTCACCCCAGTCATCAACCACACCGTGGTGATCGCCTTCCTTACGGTTAGGCTAACCACTTCTGGTGCAATCAACTCCCATGGTGTGACGGGCGGTGTGTACAAGGCCCGGGAACGTATTCACCGCGGCATTCTGATCCGCGATTACTAGCGATTCCTACTTCATGGAGTCGAGTTGCAGACTCCAATCTGGACTACGATAGGCTTTTTGAGATTCGCATCACATCGCTGTGTAGCTGCCCTCTGTACCTACCATTGTAGCACGTGTGTAGCCCTGGTCGTAAGGGCCATGATGACTTGACGTCGTCCCCGCCTTCCTCCAGTTTGTCACTGGCAGTATCCTTAGAGTTCCCGGCTTAACCCGCTGGTAACTAAGGACAAGGGTTGCGCTCGTTGCGGGACTTAACCCAACATCTCACGACACGAGCTGACGACAGCCATGCAGCACCTGTATTCTAATTCCCGAAGGCACTCCCGCATCTCTGCAGGATTCTAGATATGTCAAGACCAGGTAAGGTTCTTCGCGTTGCATCGAATTAAACCACATGCTCCACCGCTTGTGCGGGCCCCCGTCAATTCATTTGAGTTTTAACCTTGCGGCCGTACTCCCCAGGCGGTCTACTTATTGCGTTAGCTGCGTCACTAAGTCCTCAAGGGACCCAACGACTAGTAGACATCGTTTACGGCGTGGACTACCAGGGTATCTAATCCTGTTTGCTACCCACGCTTTCGAGCCTCAGTGTCAGTATGATGCCAGAAGGCTGCCTTCGCCATCGGTATTCCTCCAGATCTCTACGCATTTCACCGCTACACCTGGAATTCTACCTTCCTCTCACCTACTCTAGCCTGACAGTATCAGATGCAGTTCCCAGGTTAAGCCCGGGGATTTCACATCTGACTTATCAAGCCACCTACGCTCGCTTTACGCCCAGTAATTCCGATTAACGCTTGCACCCTCTGTATTACCGCGGCTGCTGGCACAGAGTTAGCCGGTGCTTATTCTGCAGCTAATGTCATCGTCTCCGGGTATTAACCGAAGAGTCTTCTTCACTGCTTAAAGTGCTTTACAACCAAAAGGCCTTCTTCACACACGCGGCATGGCTGGATCAGGGTTTCCCCCATTGTCCAATATTCCCCACTGCTGCCTCCCGTAGGAGTCCGGGCCGTGTCTCAGTCCCGGTGTGGCTGATCATCCTCTCAGACCAGCTACAGATCGTCGCCATGGTAGGCCTTTACCCCACCATCTAGCTAATCCGACTTAGGCTCATCTAATAGCGAGAGCAACAAGTTGCCCCCTTTCTCCCGTAGGTCGTATGCGGTATTAATTCGAGTTTCCCCGAGCTATCCCCCACTACTAGGTAGATTCCTAAGTATTACTCACCCGTCCGCCGCTCGTCATCTTCTAGCAAGCTAGAAATGTTACCGCTCGACTTGCATGTGTTAAGCCTGCCGCCAGCGTTCAATCTGAGCCATGATCAAACTCTTCAGTTTAATCTTGCTATGAAGCTCTTTAAAGAAGCTTCTAAACTTGGCTCATCTAATCTGGCAAAATCGCTAAAAATTATGTTCGTAATGAATTAACTTTGAGTTTTTCTGCTGTCTTAAATGATAATTTTTATAGTTAATAATCTTCCCGAAAAGAAAAGATAGTCAACTTTATTTTTTAGCATCCTGAATCAGCAAAAATCCACACAAGTTGTTCTTTAGTTATGCTTTTAAATAATGCCTGTCACTGTCGTCCAGTAGCAGTTATCTCTTAACCAATTATTACATAGCCAATGTGGCTTATCCTAATTAGCGAGCTGACTATCATATCATGTTTTAATAGACTGTCAAGCTTCTTTTTTAATTCGTTTCAATAAGTTAGCTCGCTAATTTTAGTGATTACTCACTCAGTTATTAACTGCTTTGCCTTAATGAGGTGCGTATTATAGACGCTTTATTCTTAGTGTCAAGGGTTTATTTTAAGTTTGTTTGAATGACCTGAATCAACCAGATACTCAACCCACCTTCCCTTTCAACTGGGTGGCATTATACGCTTGTTTGAGTCTGGGTCAAGGTCAATTGACAGTTTTTTTATGATTATTTTGCTGAGTCAATTGGCAAACTAAACAGACGCGCAAAGAAAAGCCCCTTGATACGTTAGTATCAAGGGGCTAGTCAGGAATAGAGAGCTGACGATGACCTACTCTCACATGGGCGAACCACACTACCATTGGCGCTACGATGTTTCACTTCTGAGTTCGAGAAGGGATCAGGTGGTTCCATCGTGCTATTGTCGTCAGCAAAGGGGGTTAGATATGAGTCTGTTTGTGTGACTTTTGATAAGTACCACATAACCTAACTGAATCAAGGTTAAGGTGATATCGAAATATACTTTCTTATTCTAAAGCTTTCGCTTTACAAGATAGATTAATTAGACTTGATACAAACCACTTGGGTGTTGTATGGTCAAGCCAAACGAGCAATTAGTACAGGTTAGCTACACGCATCGCTGCGCTTCCACACCCTGCCTATCAACGTCCTAGTCTTGAACGGCTCTTTAGGGAAATCTAATCTTGAGGTGGGCTTCCCGCTTAGATGCTTTCAGCGGTTATCCCATCCGAACGTAGCTACCGGGCAATGCCACTGGCGTGACAACCCGAACACCAGAGGTTCGTCCACTCTGGTCCTCTCGTACTAGGAGCAGATCCTCTCAAATTTCCAACGCCCACGGTAGATAGGGACCGAACTGTCTCACGACGTTCTAAACCCAGCTCGCGTACCTCTTTAAATGGCGAACAGCCATACCCTTAGGACCTGCTTCAGCCCTAGGATGAGATGAGCCGACATCGAGGTGCCAAACACCGCCGTCGATATGAACTCTTGGGCGGTATCAGCCTGTTATCCCCAGAGTACCTTTTATCCGTTGAGCGATGGCCCTTCCATACAGAACCACCGGATCACTAAGACCTACTTTCGTACCTGCTCGACTTGTGGGTCTCGCAGTTAAGCGCGCTTTTGCCTTTATACTCTACGACCGATTTCCGACCGGTCTGAGCGCACCTTCGTACTCCTCCGTTACTCTTTAGGAGGAGACCGCCCCAGTCAAACTACCCACCATACATTGTCCTCGGTATTGTTATACCTGAGTTAGAACCCCAACATGACCAGGGTGGTATTTCAAGATTGGCTCCACCAAGACTAGCGTCTCGGCTTCAAAGCCTCCCACCTATCCTGCACAAGTCAGGTCAAAGTTCAATGTAAAGCTGTAGTAAAGGTTCACGGGGTCTTTCCGTCTAGCCGCGGGTACACAGCATCTTCACTGCGATTTCGATTTCACTGAGTCTCTGCTGGAGACAGCGCTGCCATCATTATGTCATTCGTGCAGGTCGGAACTTACCCGACAAGGAATTTCGCTACCTTAGGACCGTTATAGTTACGGCCGCCGTTTACTGGGGCTTCGATCAAGAGCTTCGCTTACGCTAACCCCATCAATTAACCTTCCAGCACCGGGCAGACATCACACCCTATACGTCCACTTTCGTGTTTGCAGAGTGCTGTGTTTTTAATAAACAGTTGCAGCAGCCTGGTATCTGCGACTGCCAATAGCTTACGGAGCAAGTCCTTCACCATCAGCAGCGTACCTTCTCCCGAAGTTACGGTACCATTTTGCCTAGTTCCTTCAGCAGAGTTCTCTCAAGCGCCTTGGTATTCTCTACCTGATCACCTGTGTCGGTTTAGGGTACGATTCGTTTATGACTATCGCTTAGAAGCTTTTCCTGGAAGCATGGTATTTGCCACTTCGCTGTACAAGTACAGCTTGCTATCAGATCTCGGTATAAAATAGCCCGGATTTACCTAAGCTATAAACCTACATCCTTCCACCTGGACAACCATCGCCAGGCTGGCATAACCTTCTCCGTCCCTCCATCGCATCATAAACAAGTATCGGAATATTAACCGATTTCCCATCGACTACGCCTTTCGGCCTCGCCTTAGGGGTCGACTCACCCAGCCCCGATTAACGTTGGACTGGAACCCTTGATCTTCCGGCGTGCGAGCTTTTCACTCGCATTATCGTTACTCACGTCAGCATTCGCTCTTGTGATACCTCCAGCATGCTTTACAACACACCTTCACAGGCTTACACAACGCTCCCCTACCACTTGAAAACAAATTCAAATCCGCAGCTTCGGCTCCTAGTTTGAGCCCCGTTACATCTTCCGCGCGGGCCGACTCGACTAGTGAGCTATTACGCTTTCTTTAAAGGATGGCTGCTTCTAAGCCAACCTCCTAGCTGTCTATGCCTTCCCACCTCGTTTCCCACTTAACTAGGAATTTGGGGCCTTAGCTGGCGGTCTGGGTTGTTTCCCTCTCCACAATGGACGTTAGCACCCACTGTGTGTCTCCCGGATATCACTCATCGGTATTCGGAGTTTGCATCGGTTTGGTAAGTCGGTATGACCCCCTAGCCGAAACAGTGCTCTACCCCCAATGGTGTTCGTCCGAGGCGCTACCTAAATAGCTTTCGGGGAGAACCAGCTATCACCGAGTTTGATTAGCCTTTCACCCCTATCCACAAGTCATCCCCTGGCTTTTCAACGACAGTGGGTTCGGTCCTCCGGTGCCTGTTACGGCACTTTCAACCTGCTCATGGATAGATCACTCGGTTTCGGGTCTATACCCTGCAACTAGACGCCCTATTAAGACTCGGTTTCCCTACGGCTCCCCTAAACGGTTAACCTTGCTACAGAATATAAGTCGCTGACCCATTATACAAAAGGTACGCGGTCACCCAACAAGTGGGCTCCCACTGCTTGTACGCACACGGTTTCAGGTTCTATTTCACTCCCCTCACAGGGGTTCTTTTCGCCTTTCCCTCACGGTACTGGTTCACTATCGGTCAGTCAGGAGTATTTAGCCTTGGAGGATGGTCCCCCCATCTTCAAACAGGATTTCTCGTGCCCCGCTCTACTTAATATGTTAATGCTAATGTTTCGAATACAGGACTATCACCTACTACGGTCAGCTTTCCCACGCTGTTCTTCTACATTAGTACTAATCGGCTTCTCCCCGTTCGCTCGCCGCTACTAGGGGAATCTCAATTGATGTCTATTCCTAAGGGTACTGAGATGTTTCACTTCCCCTCGTTCGCTTCCTAATAAATTAGGATACCTAGCTTATGCTAGGTGGGTTTCCCCATTCAGAAATCTCCGGATCACAGGATATTGCCGCCTCCCCGAAGCTTATCGCAGGCTGTCACGTCTTTCATCGCCTCTGACTGCCAAGGCATCCACCATGTGCGCTTCATTACTTGACCATACAACCCCAAGTAGTCTTTCGACTAAGTAGTGTCATACACTCTAATTAATGATAACGATATCACCTATGTTTACGCTTGATTCAGTTCTCTTATTTCTTTTTAGCAATCAACCCCTGGGATAACAACTGATGTCGTTAAAGAGCTGATTACTAAGGTTAAGATGTGCGCGTGAACACGCTCATCCTAACCCAGACTCATATCTATGCTTTTAAATAGTCTCTATGCTCTCGTCGAGTCATAGATTTCCGTATAAAACAGAAAGAAGTAATCTTATTAAAATCACTTGTTTCTATTTGATACCTATTTTATTTATTCGCATCCTAAGCTTAACTAAAGTAGTGGTGGAGCCAAACGGAGTCGAACCGTTGACCTCCTGCGTGCAAGGCAGGCGCTCTACCAACTGAGCTATGGCCCCATATAAATGGTGGGTCTAAGTGGACTTGAACCACTGACCCCCGCGTTATCAACACGGTGCTCTAACCAGCTGAGCTACAGACCCAATACGTCCTAAAACGTAAGCTTAAACTAAAGAACAACTTGTTGTGAATTCTTGCTGACCGAATGCTGTCTATAAGGAGGTGATCCAGCCGCAGGTTCCCCTACGGCTACCTTGTTACGACTTCACCCCAGTCATCAACCACACCGTGGTGATCGCCTTCCTTACGGTTAGGCTAACCACTTCTGGTGCAATCAACTCCCATGGTGTGACGGGCGGTGTGTACAAGGCCCGGGAACGTATTCACCGCGGCATTCTGATCCGCGATTACTAGCGATTCCTACTTCATGGAGTCGAGTTGCAGACTCCAATCTGGACTACGATAGGCTTTTTGAGATTCGCATCACATCGCTGTGTAGCTGCCCTCTGTACCTACCATTGTAGCACGTGTGTAGCCCTGGTCGTAAGGGCCATGATGACTTGACGTCGTCCCCGCCTTCCTCCAGTTTGTCACTGGCAGTATCCTTAGAGTTCCCGGCTTAACCCGCTGGTAACTAAGGACAAGGGTTGCGCTCGTTGCGGGACTTAACCCAACATCTCACGACACGAGCTGACGACAGCCATGCAGCACCTGTATTCTAATTCCCGAAGGCACTCCCGCATCTCTGCAGGATTCTAGATATGTCAAGACCAGGTAAGGTTCTTCGCGTTGCATCGAATTAAACCACATGCTCCACCGCTTGTGCGGGCCCCCGTCAATTCATTTGAGTTTTAACCTTGCGGCCGTACTCCCCAGGCGGTCTACTTATTGCGTTAGCTGCGTCACTAAGTCCTCAAGGGACCCAACGACTAGTAGACATCGTTTACGGCGTGGACTACCAGGGTATCTAATCCTGTTTGCTACCCACGCTTTCGAGCCTCAGTGTCAGTATGATGCCAGAAGGCTGCCTTCGCCATCGGTATTCCTCCAGATCTCTACGCATTTCACCGCTACACCTGGAATTCTACCTTCCTCTCACCTACTCTAGCCTGACAGTATCAGATGCAGTTCCCAGGTTAAGCCCGGGGATTTCACATCTGACTTATCAAGCCACCTACGCTCGCTTTACGCCCAGTAATTCCGATTAACGCTTGCACCCTCTGTATTACCGCGGCTGCTGGCACAGAGTTAGCCGGTGCTTATTCTGCAGCTAATGTCATCGTCTCCGGGTATTAACCGAAGAGTCTTCTTCACTGCTTAAAGTGCTTTACAACCAAAAGGCCTTCTTCACACACGCGGCATGGCTGGATCAGGGTTTCCCCCATTGTCCAATATTCCCCACTGCTGCCTCCCGTAGGAGTCCGGGCCGTGTCTCAGTCCCGGTGTGGCTGATCATCCTCTCAGACCAGCTACAGATCGTCGCCATGGTAGGCCTTTACCCCACCATCTAGCTAATCCGACTTAGGCTCATCTAATAGCGAGAGCAACAAGTTGCCCCCTTTCTCCCGTAGGTCGTATGCGGTATTAATTCGAGTTTCCCCGAGCTATCCCCCACTACTAGGTAGATTCCTAAGTATTACTCACCCGTCCGCCGCTCGTCATCTTCTAGCAAGCTAGAAATGTTACCGCTCGACTTGCATGTGTTAAGCCTGCCGCCAGCGTTCAATCTGAGCCATGATCAAACTCTTCAGTTTAATCTTGCTATGAAGCTCTTTAAAGAAGCTTCTAAACTTGGCTCATCTAATCTGGCAAAATCGCTAAAAATTATGTTCGTAATGAATTAACTTTGAGTTTTTCTGCTGTCTTAAATGATAATTTTTATAGTTAATAATCTTCCCGAAAAGAAAAGATAGTCAACTTTATTTTTTAGCATCCTGAATCAGCAAAAATCCACACAAGTTGTTCTTTAGTTATGCTTTTAAATAATGCCTGTCACTGTCGTCCAGTAGCAGTTATCTCTTAACCAATTATTACATAGCCAATGTGGCTTATCCTAATTAGCGAGCTGACTATCATATCATGTTTTAATAGACTGTCAAGCTTCTTTTTTAATTCGTTTCAATAAGTTAGCTCGCTAATTTTAGTGATTACTCACTCAGTTATTAACTGCTTTGCCTTAATGAGGTGCGTATTATAGACGCTTTATTCTTAGTGTCAAGGGTTTATTTTAAGTTTGTTTGAATGACCTGAATCAACCAGATACTCAACCCACCTTCCCTTTCAACTGGGTGGCATTATACGGGGTTTTATCTTGTTAGCAAGCGCTTATTCGAGTTAATTGTTGATTTTATGCTTATTGACCTTATATAACTACAAAGACAATGTGTAATACTATTTTGCTAAACCAGATCACGGTCTTAATGATAATGACTTGGCCGTTACTATTTACTATTTCTTTAAGGACTGTCAGTCCCTTGCTATCTAGTGTTTGTAGACAGTTTTTGCTATAATTGTTGATTGCATTGCATTGTTTTCCTTCTTTACTATAAAATCTCTTCTATATAGGTAAAATACTGCTCCTTATTATATCGTCCAGTCAGGTATTATCCATGATTGGTTTTTAAGGTTGTATGCAGATTATCTAAGATAAGAAAGAGCATGCATGTAGTTTTATTAAATATCACAATGATTGAATATAATTGATGTGATCTTGCGGTTATATGATTGATGGTTGCAATCATCACTGCCAACGGATCCAAAAACAGGTGAATAGATTATGGTAGCGATTACTTTACCCGATGGTAGCGTAAAAAACTTCGAAGGCAATACAACAGTCATGGAAGTGGCGCAAAGTATTGGGGCAGGACTTGCCAAGGCAACGGTTGCAGGACGTGTGAATGGGCATTTGGTCGATGCGCATGATCCTATTATTGCTGATGCGAATGTCGAAATCGTAACACCAAAAGACGCCGATGGTGTTGATATTATTCGCCATTCTTGTGCTCACTTGTTGGGTCATGCCGTCAAACAACTGTATCCTGATGTAAAAATGGTGATTGGCCCGGTTATTGATGATGGTTTTTATTACGATATTTTTAGTGAGACGCCATTCACACCTGAGCACATGGAAAAAATTGAAAAACGTATGATGGAGCTGATCAAGCAAGATTATGACGTGATCAAAAAAATGACCCCACGTGATGAAGCGATTGACATTTTTCAATCACGCGGTGAAGACTATAAGCTCAAACTAATTAATGATATGCCGGGCGAAGAAGCCTTTGGTCTTTATCATCATCAAGAATATGTTGATATGTGCCGTGGCCCGCACGTACCAAACACACGGTTTTTAAAAGTATTTAAATTGACCAAGATGTCTGGTGCTTATTGGCGCGGCGATGCAAAAAATGAACAGCTACAACGTATCTATGGTACGGCATGGGCAGACAAAAAAGATCTGAAAGCTTACATTCAGCGTATTGAAGAAGCAGAAAAACGTGATCATCGTAAGATTGGTAAAGCGCTCAACCTGTTTCATATGCAAGAGCAAGCGCCAGGTATGGTGTTTTGGCACGCTAATGGTTGGACGATTTATCAAGTACTTGAGCAATATATGCGTAAAGTACAATATGATAATGGCTATGAAGAAATCAAAACGCCTCAAATCGTCGATCGCAGCTTGTGGGAGCGCTCAGGTCACTGGGGCAACTATGCGACCAATATGTTCACCACTGCCAGTGAAAACCGTGATTATGCTGTAAAACCCATGAACTGCCCTTGTCATGTACAGGTATTTAATCAAGGCCTAAAGTCCTACCGTGACTTGCCACTGCGCATGGCGGAGTTTGGCTCGTGTCATCGTAACGAACCGTCAGGTTCATTGCATGGTCTGATGCGTGTGCGCGGATTTACTCAAGATGATGCGCATATTTTCTGTACGCAAGCGCAAATTCAACAAGAAGTGGCCGACTTTATCAAACTAACCCTTGCGGTTTATGAAGACTTTGGTTTTGATAACATTATTATGAAGCTCTCTACCCGTCCTGAAAAACGTGTCGGCAGCGACGAATCTTGGGACTTTGCAGAAAAGGCTCTAGCAGATGCGCTTGATAGCTCAGGTCTTGATTGGGAATATCTGCCTGGCGAAGGCGCGTTTTATGGTCCGAAGATTGAATTTAGTCTGAAGGATTCTTTAGGACGTGTTTGGCAGTGCGGCACCATTCAGGTTGACCCCAACATGCCTGAACGCCTTGATGCAGAGTTTGTCAACGAACAGAATGAGCGTGAAGTCCCTATCATGCTACACCGTGCCATTTTGGGTTCATTTGAACGCTTTATCGGTATATTGATAGAAAACTATGCTGGTTGGATGCCCGTGTGGTTAGCACCGCAGCAAGTTGTGGTAATGAATATCACTGACAAACAAGCTGACGCTTGTGAAAATGTAGTTAGTGAGCTAAAAAATGCTGGTATTCGTGCTATTAGCGACTTGCGTAACGAAAAGATTGGATTTAAGATACGAGAGAAAACATTAGAACGTGTTCCCTATATGCTAGTATTAGGGGATAAAGAAGTGGAATCGGGCAGTGTTAACGTCCGAACACGCGAAGGTGAGAACCTTGGTGTGATGAGTATTTCTGAATTTACAACATTAGTACAGAACGCTGTCAGTAAAAAAGGCCGACAGACCCCAAAAACAGATGAGGAGTAATACCTATTAAACAGTCAAACCGTTTGAACATCAACGAAGATATCAATGTCAAAGAAGTCCGTCTCGTTAAAGAAGACGGCGAGCAAATGGGCGTGGTTGATATCGAAACCGCGATGAAAGCGGCACGTGATGAAAACCTAGATTTGGTTGAATTAGTTCCTGAAGCTAAGCCGCCAGTATGCAAAATCATGGACTATAAGCATTTCCTCTATGATCAAAAGCAAAAGGCAAAAGAAGCTAAGAAAAATCAGAAGCAGACTCAGCTTAAAGAGATGAAGCTACGCCCTAGTACCGAAGAAGCTGATTATCAAGTCAAATTGAGAAAGATCGTTAGCTTCTTGGAAGATCAAGACAAAGTTAAAATTAGTATCCGTTTCCGCGGACGTGAAATGGCGCACCAAGATATTGGTCGCAAACAACTTGATCGTATCATTGAAGATACCGCTGATATCTCAAACGTCGAACAGTACCCTAAGATGGAAGGTCGTCAAATGGGCATGCTGCTTGGGCCAACTAAAAAGAAATAATCGGCTCAATCGATTGTTCGTTAGTGGTGACTGTTGGTCGATGCTGTTATTCGATATAAACACCTGTCATTTGAACCATCAATATACCGTGCGATATTGATGGTTTTTTCATATTTCGCCCTTATATATTTATATGCATATAATAAGTCGACGCTACTTTACAAAACCTATCTTCTCAACCTTTTCATTACCAGTTAGTCTAAAGATCTGCTGCACTCTTTCAATATTACTCAAATAAAAACAATTAGGTGCATAAAAAAGTTCATTGATTATTAAGATCAGGTAAGTTTCATACTATCTATCTATGATCATTGGCTCAAAATATTGTCCATTTTAGATACCATAGGAACCTTCATGCAAGAATTGACCCCACCAGAAAACGCGACAACTCCTAGTATTTCGCTGACAGCACCAGAACCTGTTAAAGAGATACAAAAAAGTGAAGCTGATCAGATGGTCAAGTTGGATGACAGCCAAATTCCAGAACTTGATGCCAAGGTCGACGCTTTTGTCGATCATGTGATTACCAACTCTGTGCACAGCCCAGAGTTTCAGCAAAACGTGCAATCTATTCATAATTTGGGCACCAAAGAGATTCGCGAATCGGCACAAGTTTCTAACCGAATGCTGGAGTTACCCGCAAAGAGTCTAAACGATAGCCTATTTGATAACTCCCCCATTGCCAAATCACTGACTGAGCTACGCGGCATTGTAGAAGATTTAGACCCAAGTAAAAAAGAGCTCACCAGCTCTCGCAAATTATTTGGTCTCATTCCATTTGGGAACAAAGTACAAGATTACTTCCGTCAATATGAATCTGCGCAGTCACATATCAATGCCGTTGTCACCAGTCTTTATAATGGTAAAGATGAGCTGCTCAAAGACAATGCCATGATTGAGCAAGAAAAAGTCAATATGTGGGAGCTGATGCAGTCTATTCGCCAATATATCTATGTTGGCAAAAAAATAGATGAGCAGCTAGAGCAAAAAGTTTATGCGATAGAAGCCACTGACCCCGAAAAAGCGCGCATCATCAAAGAAGAGATGTTGTTTTATGTGCGTCAAAAAAATACAGATTTTTTGACTCAGCTGGCGGTCAATGTACAAGGATATTTGGCGCTAGACACAATACGCCGTAACAACTTGGAACTCATCAAAGGGGTTGATCGCGCGACAACCACAACCGTGTCTGCCCTACGTACCGCCGTCGTCGTTGCGCAAGCCATGACCAATCAAAAACTGGTACTCGACCAAATTACTGCGCTTAATAAAACTACCAGTAGTTTGATTGAATCTACTTCGGCGATGCTTAAACGTCAGTCTGGTGAGATTCATGAGCAGGCTACCAGTAGTAGTATTGAGCTTGATAAACTCCAAAATGCCTTCAATAATGTCTATGATACGATGGATATGATTAGTAATTATAAAATTGAAGCATTAGAAAACATGAAGCAGACGGTCAATACGCTGACTACTGAGGTTGATAAAGCGCAAAAATACCTCGATAAATCTAATCAGACCACTGTTTTAGAAGTCTCCAAAGAATTGGATAGTAAAAAAATCACCAGTAAATCAAATACCGTCGATATCGATATTTGAGTATTTATAACGTTTTTACCCCATACAGTTATTACCTAATAAAGGTGATAACTCCAGCTATCGAATACATATAAGACAATTGACGCAAGATATTGCAGCGCCGTTCGTGTTAAGATAGTACCTATTAATAATTTTAAAAATAGATACGGTAATTTATGAGTTGGAATGATCCAAACGCCTCAAGTGAGGCAAAAAGATATGACAATCCTATTCCTAGTCGTGAGCTGATATTGAGCACGATTGACGAACATGGTGAAGTCACGCATCAACAGTTGGCCAAAGCCTTCAATATTGATGACCCAGACCAGTTTGATGCTTTAGGCAATCGCTTAAAAGCAATGGCTCGTGATGGACAAGTAAACCGTGACGGTCGTCCTTATCGCTATCGTACGGTGACTCAGCAAGATATCGTCACAGGTACAGTATCGGCGCACCCTAAAGGGTTCGGTTTTGTCGTATTAAGCGATATGCCAGATTTGTTCTTACATGAAAAGCAAATGCGTTGGGTATTTAATGGCGATACAGTAGACGCCGTCGGTACGTCAACAGACAACCGTGGTCGTACAGAAGGCCGTATTGTCGATGTGGTTGAACGTCGTCAAAACAATTTTATTGGTACGCTAGCACGTGATGAAGATGGCTATTGTGTTGAGCTTGGTAGCCCAAACAATCACCAACCAATCACCGTCACTGATGATAATGTCCAAGCATTGAACATCAAGCAAGGTGCGCCTGTCAAAGTTGACATCATCGATTGGCCAAATCAGCACGAATTTGCCACAGGTAAAATCACTGAAGTATTGTCTGATGACAATGATCGTGAGCTGATTATCGAAACCACGCTGCTCAATTATGATATCCCATCAGATTTTAGTGAAGCTGCGCTGAAGCAAGCTAGTGATTATCAAGAGCCAACAGAGAAAGATTTGAAAGGTCGTAAGGATTTACGTGACTTGCCACTCGTTACAATCGATGGTGAAGATGCACGTGACTTTGATGATGCCGTATATGCTGAAAAACGCTCTGGCGGTAATTATCGAGTAGTCGTAGCGATTGCAGATGTGAGCTATTATGTCACGCCAAACTCACCTCTTGATCAAGACGCGTTTGAACGTGGTACATCCGTCTACTTCCCGCATCGTGTGATTCCAATGTTGCCTGAAGTGCTGTCAAACGGACTGTGTTCATTGAACCCAAATCTTGATCGCCTCTGTATGGTCGCTGATATCAAGATATCGCGCGCAGGCAAAGTCACAGGATACGAGTTTTATCCATCAGTCATGCACTCACAAGCACGCTTGACTTACAATCAAGTAAATGCTTATCTTGAGAATCCACAAGATAAAAGCGTGCCCACGTCACTGACTGGCAATAAAGATGTCAAAAAATCTATTGATACCCTTTATCAGTTATACGAGCTATTGCTTAAAAAACGTGAAGAGCGTCATGCAATGGAGTTTGAGACTGTCGAGACGTACATCAAGTTTAATGAAAAAGGTGGCATTGATGCTATCTTGCCACGAACTCGTGGTGACTCTCAAAAACTTATCGAAGAATGTATGTTACTTGCCAATACGTGCGCGGCAAATTTTGCTTTAAAGCACGAATTGCCAGTCTTGTACCGTAATCATGATAAGCCGGATAGCGAAAAGTCGATGCGTATCCATGAATATGCTAAAAACTTTGGCTTGCCGTTCCCCGAAGAGAGTCCAACACAGGCAGACTATCAGCGTATTATTGAAGCGACTAAAGACCGTCCAGATGCCATTAGCATCCACAGTATGCTGCTGCGTTCTATGATGCAAGCAAACTATGCACCTGACAATATCGGTCACTTTGGTTTGGCTTATGACGAATATAGCCACTTTACCTCACCCATTCGCCGTTACCCTGATTTGATGTTGCATCGTGCTATCAAAGCAAAGGTGACCAATAGCAAACAGCCAGTCATGGACTTTTCTTTGGATGGTGCTGGTACACAAACATCAGACACAGAGCGCCGTGCTGAAAAAGCGTCACGCTATGTTGAGTCTTGGCTAAAGTGTCATTATATGACCGATCATGTTGGCGAAGAGTTTGAAGGTGTCGTCACTACCGTGACCAATTTTGGCTTATTTGTGACATTGACTGATTTGTACATTGATGGCTTGGTCCATATCTCAAACGTCGGTGATGATTTCTTTGTTTACGATGAGCAGCAGCAACAGCTTATCGGTAAAGACAAAGGCACCTTATTTGGGCTTGGTGATTTGGTCAAAGTAAAAGTGGCTGGCGTGAACATGGATCTGCTACAAATTGACTTTGATTTGAAAGAAAAGCTGCAATCTAGTGAGATGAATCAAACGAAAAAAGGCCAGTCTAAAAGAAGTCCAGCAAAAAAAGGCAACAGCCGTAGTAGAAGCGCTAATAAGAAAAGCTAATATTAGCTAAAACGTCAAAACCATAAAAAAGGCTAACGTCATCGTTAGCTTTTTTTATGTGTACTATTTTACTTTGCTTCATCATCCATTTGTGCCAGTCGCGCTTGGTCAGTTTGTTGAGCTTGATCAATTTTAGTAGTGGCATCATCCAAGATGGCTTTGGGCTGCTCACCAAGCGGTTTATTAGCAATATTATTTGAGTTGCTTGTATCAGATACCAGTGTGTGCGCCGTTTTTTGCTCAGAAGTAGTGCTACTTAAAGCCATCTCTCTGTCTTTTTCACGCTGATAATCATTGATGATATTAAAAGCCAATAATGCCATTATCCCAACCAATGAAAATATAATCAGATGTTTTATTTGCATAAAAAATGTCTCGTATGTCATTAAAAAGTCTATATACGTTTTACTGCACTTTTTATGCCCAATTTTTAGATTGCCTATGTCGCTTACTCTTGTGGACTGGCACTGTCTAATAAGTCGGTTTCATCTGAGCTTTCCGCAATTTCTTGCTCGACCTTTTCCATTAATTTATCGTTGGGACGCGCATCCAAAACCTCTTTGGCATCGTGACCTTGCAGAATTTGCTTGGCTCGAGCTTTGGCTTTTTGCTTATCTTTATCGTCAATACTTGGCACTTCATCATGATCATCGTGAGTAATAATGGGCGTGGCTGAAACTCGCGGTTTATGAGCAGTAGCACTACTGGTATCTAAGCTTCCTTGCATATGCTCAAGCGCTTTTTCGAGTTTTTTGTTGAAGCGTAGGCGGTAAATAGGTTCTGGTAAGCTAAATCCTGCGTTTTCTAAGGCATGCTTGGTCTCACGAATGGCAATACTACGCGCTTTAGCAAAATCTGTTTCTGACTGATTCACCCATATTTGAAACTCAAGGACAATGTTAGAATCGCCAACGTTAGTAATGACCGCCATCGCCTTCGGGTTATCCAACACAAAAATTAAATCATTGATGGCGTCAATGCCGACTTTGATAGCGGCCAACGGATCATTATTGGCATCCACGCCCAACTCAAAGGTAAAACGGCGCTCAGGGTTTTTGGTGTAATTTAAGATAGTGCCTTTAAAAACTTCAGCATTGGGAATTCGAAGCTGGTTACCATCTAACGTCATCAATATGGTTGCACGTGACGTCAACCGCACCACAATACCTTCTTGCTGGTTGATCAAGATATGATCACGGGCGCGAAAAGGTTGACGAATACTGAGCATCAAGGACGCAATATAATTTTCGATGGTATCTTTAACGGCAAAACCAACAGCGATACCAATGACACCCGCACCACCCAGCAACGTACCCAAAATGGTTTCTGCACCGATTAAGCTCAATGCCAGAATAAGACCAAAAATAATAAAAATAACTTTTACCGTTTGGGCTAATAACTCAGCGACAAACGGATTGGGCGTTAAACGCTGCCACATTTTTTTGCGGTTCGACAGCCAACTGCCGAGCCATGTCACCAGTATGAATATCACCAAACCGACTAATAATAAAGGCAGCGCTTTGACCAAGTTTTTGACTTGTGCTTTTAGTGTTTGATAAACCGTCGTGACGTTGTCTTGTACATCCAGAGTACGGTCAATTCGATCATCAACAGTGACCACATCGGTCAAGCGATTGGTCAAATTAATGGCTTGTTGTGCCTTTTTCTCGTTTGGTGTCTCACCCGTTAAGGTGACAACCCCTTGGGCAACGCTAACATTGACAGCTTGCAGCCCTTCGATTTCAGAAAAAATACCTTTGATACGTTGACGAATGTCACTGTCTGTTTGTAGAGAGGGCGTGGTTTCGATTTGAGCATTGTTGGTGCTCTGTCCATTGATTACTGGCGGGGCACGCAAGGGTTCAGACGATTCCGCTATCTCGTTTGCTGATGTAGTAGAATCATCTGTTGCCACCTCCTCGGTGGTTTCTACCCCTAATGCGGTAGTTATGCTGCCCACGTCTTCACCAGCAGCATGCGCTGGCAACCAGCAAATGACGATCAGTAGCAACCATGCCTGACCCCACGTTTTTAAACAACTACGTATTATCGAGTGGTCAAGATAAGCGGCCATAAGTATCTTCTACTGGGTTTTTATCGGCGTTTTTTATTGCAAATCTCTCTTGTTACAAAGATTTGCGTTAATTGTTAACGATCTAAATAAACCTGCGCTTCAGCCAAATTCAATGTACCTTCGTAGATTGCGCGACCAGTAATGATACCTTCGATGCAGTCGCCGTATGGCTTTAATAGCTCAATGTCTTTCATATCTGTCACACCGCCTGAGGCGATCACCGGTAATCCACCTTCACGGGCTAAATTCACTGTTTGCTCAACATTCACGCCTTGCATCATACCATCACGAGCAATGTCAGTATAAACAATCGAGGAGACACCCACATCTGCAAAACGCTTAGCCAGCTCAGTTGCTTTAGTATCCGTCACATTTGCCCAGCCATGAGTGGCAACCATACCGTCTTTGGCATCAATACCGACGATAATGTGTCCTGCAAACTCGCGACAAGCCTCAGTGACAAAGCTAGGATCTTCAACGGCTTTTGTACCAATGATGATGTAAGTCAGTCCCGCCGTAATATACTGCTCAATCGTGTTCATGTTTCTGACACCGCCGCCCAGCTGAATAGGCAAGTTTGGATATGCCTTGGCGATATCATGAACCACTTGTCTATGCACTGGCACACCATCAAACGCACCGTTTAAATCGACCAAATGAAGCCTACGTGCTCCTTCCTCTACCCAGCGCGCCGCCATGGCCACTGGATCGTCAGAAAATACCGTATCATCTTCCATACGGCCTTGTTTTAAGCGCACACATTTACCATCTTTTAAATCAATCGCCGGGATAATGACAGGCACAGCACACATACAGCATTCCTTATCTTATAAAGCAAAGTATTAAATAAATTTTGGGTATTAACCCTTAAAAATCAAACAGTAATAGACAGATATCCTCTAAGACGCTCATTTAGACCATATAGTCGCCAAGACAGATAACAAAACAAATCGTGCTTAAAGAGGATATGACTGATTGTGGGAAATAAATACTCATAACCACAAGTTTTGATATATCTATTTACTGTAAACATGAGGTAAATTCAATTACTGACTGGCAATTTTAGGTCAATTTAGCGTATAATCCTAGGTAAATTTTTATTTGTTTCTATGTGATAGTAACCATACGCTATGCTTTTAACTGAGTCATTTTTGGCTTAAGGGTGCATAGCAGTCAGGAAGAATCAGGCAGGAATTTACCGCATCTGTACGATGTTGGCTAATACCTTGCTAAGAAGGGTTATATTAGAAATTTCAACTGGTGGACGTTAAACCGTCTACTCTGCACTACCAAAATCTAATTAGATACCTTCTACGATGTCTCTATCATTAGTTAACTATTACTAACAGTCATTACTAGCGCTATGACAACTGATTGTAATAAGTGAGACTCACTTATCGGTTGCTCAGCTGGTTTGTCTTTTAACCAGTTTGCTATCTATTTTCATAGATTATTATTTGACTATTTTTTCTATTGAGCGTTGTTTTGCAAGCCCTCAAACTGATAAGGAAAGTCAATCATACTGGCGTTACAAGCTTTAATTTTCAATGAAACGTGTGATAAGGCTGTTTGTTTTGAAAATAGTCACTTTTAGCTCACTGCTTTAGCGATTAATTTTGATGGAATGGTTTTAGCATACACCTTGGTAGCCAGTCGCCACTTTGGTAATTCGAATAAGACATTAACGTGTTGTTAAGGAGTCTGAGGTCAGCGTTAATACTCTTACTAGTAGTTTTGATCGTGCATTGTTTTAAAAAACCCGTTATCGCTATCCTACTATAGGAGTAGAGATTTGTGGGCTTTATTTAATGACGCAAATGTTCATGCTACCGATATACCAAACAGGACGTCTGGTATCGTTTTAGACTATGGACTAAGTTTTCGCTTATGATTACCATCAAAAAAGGTTTGGATTTGCCCATCACTGGTGAACCCTCCCGCGAGATATCTGAGCACCAACCTACACATGTAGCGGTTATTGGCTATGACTATGTGGGTATGAAACCCACGATGAATGTCAAAGAAGGTGACATTGTAGCCAAAGGCCAGCCCGTTTTTGAAGACAAAAAACGAGTTGGCGTGATCTACACTGCCCCTGCTGCTGGTAAGGTTATCGCGGTCAAACGCGGTGAACGTCGTGTGTTTGAAAGTCTTGTGATTGCGGTTGACCCAAACGGTGAAGAAGTAGAATTTGAGCGCTATGACTCCCAGCAACTTGCTGACCTAGATTCTGAAGTCGTTGAAACCCAGCTACTTGCCTCTGGCGAATGGACGGCGTTTCGCACGCGTCCTTACAGTCGTGCTCCAGAAATCGGTGCCCGTCCACACGCTATCTTTGTCACGGCCATGGATACTAATCCATTGGCTCTTGATCCGATGTTGCTGATTAATGAACAGTTACAAGCGTTCAATGACGGTCTTGCTGTACTATCAACCCTTAGCCCCAAGACTTTTGTTTGTCATCACGGCAATACATCGTTGACGCCAGTTGCAAAAACGGCTGCCAATAATATCACTGAGTATCATGGCTTTGCTGGTAAACATCCAGCAGGATTGGCTGGTACACACATTCACTTTTTGCATCCAATCATGCGCGGTGTTAGCGTATGGACGATTGGCTATCAAGATGTGATCGCTATTGGTAAGCTATTTACTACAGGGCGTTTGTATACGCGTCGTATGATTAGCTTGGCGGGTCCAGCAGTCACCAATCCACATCTAGTGGCTACTGAGCGCGGTGCTGACATTACTGCCCTTACAAAAGGTCAATTAGCAGCTGGCGAGAATCGTATTATTTCAGGTTCTGTCTTGTCTGGTCGCAAAGTGTTTGACAATATCGCTTACCTTGGTCGCTTCCATGACCAAGTCAGTGTGCTGCCTGAAGGTCGCGAGCGCCCTGCGTTCCACTTCTTTAGTGCGGGTGCAAACCGTTTCTCTAAATTGCCTATCTATATCTCTCAGTTCTTTGGTGGCAAAAAGTACAACTTCACCACGACAAGCAACGGCTCACCAAGAGCCATGGTGCCTATCGGGGTTTATGAAGAAGTGATGCCACAAGACTATTTGCCAACACAGTTACTACGAGCATTGATTGTCGAAGACATCATTAGTGCTGTTGATTTAGGCGTACTCGAATTGGACGAAGAAGATTTAGCATTATGCACCTTTGTATCTCCTGGCAAATATGAATTCGGTGATATTTTGCGTGATAACTTAACGCGCATTGAGCTGGAGGGCTAACCACGATGAAATTTTTACACAATATGTTCGATCGTATGGAGCCGTCTTTCACCAAAGGTGGCAAACACGAAAAATACTATGCCATTTTTGAGATGTTTGATACGTTCTTGCGTCAACCAAGCTCAACGACTTACGCATCTTCACACGTACGTGACGGTATCGATCTGAAGCGTATTATGATTACCGTATGGCTTTGTACGTTCCCAGCGATGTTTTGGGGTATGTACAACATCGGTCATCAAGCGCTAACTGCGATCGATCAGCTTGGCTTACAGCCTGAAGGCTGGCGCACTGTCATCACTAGCATGGTAGGCTATAACCCAGAGAGTATCTGGGCGAGCTTCGTTTATGGTGCTATGCAGTTCTTACCGATTTATATCGTCACCTTTGCGGTCGGTATTCTTTGTGAGATTATCTTTGCCGTGGTGCGAGGACATGAAGTCAACGAAGGTTTCTTTGTGACTTCTGTCTTATTTGCCTTATGTCTACCACCAGATATTCCATTGTGGCAAGTTGCCCTAGGTATTATCTTCGGTGTGGTAGTGGCCAAAGAAGTATTCGGTGGTACAGGTAAAAACTTCCTTAACCCTGCCCTATCAGGTCGTGCCTTCTTGTACTTTGCTTATCCAGCCTATATGTCTGGTGACTCAGTATGGACGGCAGTAGATGGTTTCTCAGGGGCGACACCTCTTGGTCTGGCTGCCCTTGGCGTGGTTCCTCAAGATTTTGTTGATGTGTATGGCAATGCCATCACATGGGGCGATGCATTCTTAGGCAACATGCAAGGCAGTATCGGTGAAGTATCAACGCTTGCAATTTTGATGGGTGCCGCTGTTCTACTATGGACACGTATCGCTTCATGGCGCATTATGGCAGGGTGTGTGGTCGGTCTTGTTGCCACGTCTCTTGTATTCAATATGATTGGCTCTGAAGACAATATGATGATGAACCTGCCATTTTATTGGCATTTGGTTATCGGTGGTTTTGCATTCGGTGCTGTCTTTATGGCGACCGATCCTGTATCAGCTGCGCACACCAATAAAGGTCGCTGGGCATATGGTATCTTGATTGGTTTTATGACCGTATTGATCCGAGTGATTAACCCTGCTTTTCCAGAAGGCATCATGCTAGCCATTCTTTTTGCCAACTTATTTGCTCCATTGTTTGATTATTTTGTGACCCAAGCAAACATCAAACGCCAAACAGCTCGGAGGGTTCGCTATGTCCAAGCCCAAAAGTAACAATGCGAAAACCATCAGTGTGGCATTGACGCTATGCTTGGTGTGTTCAGTACTGGTCTCAGCAGTTGCTGTTGGTCTCAAACCAGCACAAGTCGAAAATGCTCGCTTAGACCGTAACAAAAACATCTTGGTAGCAGCGGATATGTATAACGCTGAATCTGATACCGCAGAAGATGTTTCTGAGCGCTTCAAAGACTTTGATGTCGAAATTATTGATTTAAATAAAGGTACTTATCTTGATGATAGTGCCTTAGCAGACGCTGGCATCCCTGATCGTAACGCTTATGACGCAAGTCAAGCAACCAAGAACCAAGCATTGAGTGAAGACTTGGGTGACAACGATCCTGCTGGTATTGGTCGTAAGCCCAAATATGCCAAAGTCTATGTCAAAAAAGATGACGCGGGCAAACCTGAAGTGGTTGTACTGCCGATTCAAGGGTATGGACTATGGGGTACTATCTACGGTTTCTTAACCCTTGAAAGCGATATGAATACCATCAAAGGTATCAGCTTTTATGAGCATAAAGAAACCCCAGGTCTTGGCGCACGTATCGAAGAGCCAGAATGGCGTGCAAAGTGGACGGGTATCCAGTCCTATGACGAAAACGGTGATGTTGCTACTGGTGTAACCAAAGCAGGTGCGCCGAAAGAAAACTGGGTAGATGGTATCAGTGGCGCGACGCTTACTAGCCGCGGTGTCAGTAATATGATTCAGTTTTGGTTAGGTGATCAAGGCTACAAGCCGTATCTAGATATGCTACGTAAAGAAAGTGGTCAAACAGTTGAAGATGCTGATACGCAGGCGAATCAGTCAACGCAATCAAAGACCAGTCCAGCTCAACCTAATACCGAACTGGCAGCATTGCAGCCAGTAGCAAACGGCAAGGAGGCATAACATGGCTGACACGAAAACTATTTTAACCTCGCCTATTTTTGATAACAACCCGATTGCGTTACAGATCCTAGGTATCTGTTCGGCATTGGCGGTCACCACGAGCATGGCCAATGCCATGGTTATGTGTGTGGCGTTGACATTAGTAACAGCTTTTTCGAGCTTCTTTATCTCGATCATTCGTAAACAAATCCCTTCGAGCATTCGTATCATCGTACAGATGACCATTATTGCATCGTTGGTTATTTTGGTCGATCAGGTACTAAAAGCGGTCGCTTATGATGTGAGTAAAGGCTTGTCTGTCTTCGTTGGTTTGATCATTACCAACTGTATCGTTATGGGCCGTGCAGAAGCGTTTGCAATGAGCAATCCACCTGTACCTAGCTTTTTAGATGGTATCGGTAACGGTCTTGGTTACTCTGCGGTACTGCTGTTTGTTGCAACTGTCCGTGAGATATTAGGCGCAGGTACTTGGTTTGGTATTACCATTCTACAACCAGTCACTGACGGCGGTTGGTATTTGCCAAACGGTCTATTATTATTGCCACCATCAGCGTTCTTTATTATTGGTTTGTTTATTGCCATTGTTCGTATCTGGAAACCAGAACAGGTCGAAGAAGCTGAATTTGTAATGAAGCCGCAGTCTAAAGGCATGGCACATGGAGGCGGTCACTAATGGGACATTATGTTAGTTTATTTATAACCTCAGTCTTTATTGAGAACATGGCGCTGGCCTACTTTTTAGGCATGTGTACTTTCTTGGCAGTGTCAAAGAAAGTATCAACAGCCATTGGTCTTGGGGTTGCTGTGGTTGTCGTTATGGCGATTACCGTTCCGCTAAATAACTTACTTTTTCAGTTCATCCTAAAAAATGGTGCGCTGGCATGGGCAGGTTTCCCTGATATCGACTTAAGCTTCTTAGGGTTGCTCAGTTATATTGGTCTTATTGCTGCGACGGTACAGATCCTTGAGATGTTCTTGGATAAGTTTGTACCAAGTCTGTATAACGCGCTTGGGGTGTTTTTGCCTCTTATCACTGTAAACTGCGCCATCTTAGGTGGGGTTCTGTTTATGGTTGAGCGTGATTATAACTTTGGTGAATCCATGGTTTATGGTGTGGGTGCAGGTTTTGGTTGGGCACTTGCTATCACTGCGTTGGCCGGTATTCGCGAGAAGCTAAAGTACTCGGACATCCCAGCACCGCTACGTGGTCTTGGTATTACCTTTATTACGGTTGGTCTTATGTCGCTCGGCTTTATGTCGTTCGGTGGTATGTCCATTTAAACCGTTTGGTCTAGCGTTATTGACTCATAAGAGTATGACTTTTTTATCAGTTGATACGCTATATTCAAGACCTTATTTAGCTATTTGACCTATTTAATTCATTTATTCGGTAGGCGTTCGGGTACAGCATAACATCCATGCCCCCGCACCCCTACCCCATAGATTAAGGATACATATCATGGATTATGCTACGGCGATTGGTGGCGTGGCTATGTTTACCTTGATCATCATGGGCCTTGTTGCCATTATTTTGGCAGCGCGTTCAAGATTGGTCAGTTCAGGTGACGTTACCATTCATATCAATGATAATCCCGATAATGATGTAGTGACACCAGCAGGTGGTAAGCTACTGCAAACACTTGCAAGCGAAGGTATCTTTTTATCTTCAGCATGTGGTGGTGGTGGTACCTGTGCACAGTGTCGCTGCCGTGTTATTGAGGGTGGCGGTTCTATCTTGCCCACCGAAGAAGGCTATTTTACTCAAGGCGAAATCCGTGATCACATGCGCTTGGCTTGTCAGGTAGCTGTCAAACAAGACATGAAAATCGAGATTGACCCTGAGTTTTTTGATGTACAAAAATGGGAATGTGAAGTTATCTCTAATGATAACGTGGCAACCTTTATTAAAGAATTGGTACTTAAAATCCCAGAAGGCGAAGAAGTTAACTTCCGAGCTGGTGGTTATGTGCAGTTAGAAGCGCCACCGCACGAAGTTCACTATAAAGACTTTGTGGTAGATGAAGAGTACCGAGAAGATTGGGAAAAATTTGGCATTTTCAAATATGTGTCAAAAGTTGATGAGCCAGTGATTCGTGCTTATTCAATGGCCAACTACCCAGAAGAAAAAGGCTTAATCAAGTTCAACATTCGTATCGCAAGTCCACCGCCACGTGGCCCTGACAACATTCCACCAGGCAAAATGTCTTCTTGGGTGTTTAGCTTGGTACCTGGCGACAAAGTCACGGTTTCAGGTCCGTATGGTGAGTTCTTTGCCAAGAAAACGGAAGCTGAGATGATCTTTGTCGGTGGTGGTGCGGGTATGGCACCAATGCGTTCTCACATTTTTGATCAGTTGAAACGCTTAAACACCGATCGTAAGATCAGCTTTTGGTACGGTGCACGCTCTATCCGTGAGATGTTCTACGTTGAAGATTACGATCAATTGGCGGAAGAGTTTGATAATTTTGAGTGGCATGTGGCCTTGTCTGATCCATTACCAGAAGATAACTGGGAAGGTCCAACAGGCTTTATTCATAATGTCTTACTTGAAAACTACCTGAAAGACCATCCAAACCCTGAAGACTGTGAATTTTACATGTGTGGGCCACCAATGATGAATGCGGCGGTAATCGACATGTTACACAGCTTGGGTGTTGAAGATGAAAACATCATGCTTGATGACTTCGGTGGTTAGATTGTCTGATTAAGCGAAAAAGCTCGTTTAGTAATGTCTATAGAAAAGAGTCTCAATTGAGGCTCTTTTTTTTGTTTGGATAACCCGTTCAAAATAAAATCGTTACATAAATAGCTACGTAATACTGGTACAAATTGTTTTTGCTTACTGATCGCAAGCGTGACAGAGGCTACAAACACTTTATACCAGTAGCATCTTACAATTTTTAAAATAAATCGATTATAAGAAATACGCTTAGCCGTTAGTACTACAAATTGAAATGGTAGGTTGCGTTATCTATCCTATATGATTGATGACTTAACCAATAAGAAGGGACACTTATGACAACCAAATATAAAGAACTGACCATATGGATAACAGGTGCTTCTAGCGGTATCGGTGAAGCTTTAGTCATTGCATTTGCTAAACGCGGTGCAACCATGATATTGAGTGGACGCGATCATGATAAATTAGCAGCAGTAAAACAACGCTGCAAACATACTAAAAAACATCTGGTCGTGCCTTTTGATCTTAGTGATGCTGAGCAAGCAAAAGAAGCTTACAACCTGGCTAAGGCTCACACGGGTAGCATTGATTGGCTAATCAATAACGCTGGCGTGAGTCAACGCTCTCTTATCGTGGACACTTCGGAAGAAGTGGAACGACAAATTATGGAGATAGATTACTTTGCGCAAACACGTCTAACCAGATTGGTATTACCAGACATGATGGCACAAGGTGGTGGCAAAATAGTCATGATCTCTAGCGTCGCAGGGCTATTAGGAACTCAATATCGCGGTGCGTACGGTGCTGCCAAAGCTGCCATTCATATGTGGGCCAACAGTTTACGTGCCGAATTGCATGATCAAGGAATAGAGGTCGCAACGATATTTCCTGGATTTATTCAAACCAATGTGTCTATTAACGCCCTCACAGGTGATGGAAGCCGGCAAGGTACGATGGATGAGGCGACCAGTAAAGGATTAACAGCGGCGGCATTCGCCAAACAAGCTGTCAAAGCACTCACAAAAGGGGAAGAATACATTATCATCGCAGGGGCGAAAGAAAAGCTTGCCACCAAGGTAAATCGAGTATCACCGCCTAGGCTGTATAAGCTTATCCGTGAATCAAAGGTAAAATGATAAACGACCAGACGATGCCATGAATGATGTCTTTAGTACTATATTGTTTGCTTAATTTTATTGATATTGGCTTTATGGGCGGTACGGGGTGTAAAATAGGTATCGCTTATTATCCAAAGCCACATTCACTTTCCGCTATAGCAACGAACTTATGAAAACTACATTCTTCGCTTCATCCATGCATGCTTTATCTTCTACCAAAACGACGTGCGCTACTTTGTATAGTGTCATCGGTCTTACCAGTGCCTTGAGTCTCAGTGCTTGCCAGCAATCGCCAGAATATAACTATCTGAGCGGTGAGACGATGGGTACCAGCTATCACATCAGTTATGAGCTTCCTGATGATGCGGATGAAGCTGCCATACAAGCAGACATAGATAAGCGTTTGCAGGAAATCAACGACAGCATGTCTACTTATCAAGCAGACTCAACCATCTCTACATTTAACCGTGCAGCCAAAGACACCCCCATCACTATTGACACAGATTTTGATCGTGTGCTCGATGTATCCCGCATCGTATATAAGCAATCGGGCGGTGCATTTGATCCTACGGTCATGCCATTGGTAGACACTTGGGGATTTGGTAGCACCATGACAGTTGAGCGCCTGCAAAGTCCACCAACGGCTTTAGAGATTGCTCAAGCGAAAGCTTTAGTCGATTTTGAAGGCGTTATACAACAGGATAAAACGATCCATAAAGTCAAAGATGGTATCGGTCTTGACTTCTCAGCCGTCGCTAAAGGTTATGGTGTCGATGTGATTGCTGATGTACTCAAAGATAACTACCAGATTCGCAATTATATGGTCGAAATTGGTGGTGAAATTGCGACCTCTGGTGTCAATAACCAAAAGCAACCATGGCAAATCGCGATAGACGCCCCTATCAAAGACAGTACTGTGAGCGAGCGCCAAACGATATCCGCCATTCGCCAGCCAATCAATACCGACAATCAGATGCATTTGGCGACTTCGGGCAACTATCGTAACTCTGTCATCTTTGATGGAAGACGCTATACCCATACCATTGATCCTACGACTGGCGAGCCAATTGCTGGCGGCGCACCTTCAGTAACGGTTGCTGCAAAGTCAGTGGCACTGGCAGACGCTTGGGCAACAGCTCTAACGGCCATGCCTTATGAAAAAGCACTAGCGCTTGCTAAAGATAAAAATTTGGCTGCGATGTTTGTGGTATTGGCTGATGGCGTCGAAATGGATGGGACACATGACAGTGTTGACGATTGGCAAGTCGTGCAAACCCCTGCCATGCAGGCCTTACGTGCCGATAAAAAGCCCTAGCTTTTGGTGACTCACGTTGAGTACACGATTAGCAACAACGAATCGCACAAAATTTGCTATACTATTAAGTAGTTAACATAAAAAACGACTGCCCTATCTTTAAAAATTGAGGTTTCCTCTATGCTTAGTCAATTGCTTCCCATGCTTGCCATCACCTTTTCGGTGTTTATTTTATTCTTTGTCTTTATGGGCATTGGTTATATGGTTAAAAAGAAGCCTCTGAGAGGGTCTTGCGGGGGCGTTGCTAAACTTATGGGGGATGAAAATTGCTCATTTTGTGGTAATGATCCCAACAAGTGTGACTCTCTTATTGCTGAACAACAAGAGCATGCCTTGAAAGCCGCTCAACTAGGAAAATCCGTATAAACCTTTGATTTATTCTGGTACGCTGGTAGCTTTTACTTTACATTTGTTCTTATAATAGCGTCTAGTCCTTTAAAAGGGCTGGCGCTATTTTTCTTTGTGCCATTGGATATTTATAGGTGACTTCTCAAAGCCATTATCGACGAGAATCCCTACTCGTACATGATGCTACCTTGTCTCACCATCTAAAGTAGTAAGCTTATCTATCTTATGTTGTACTAGTAACTTCTTGTTCTAGTTTGCGATGTCGGTCACCGTCTTGGTGTGTTTTCTTTAGTGTTGTTTGCAAGCGGCGATTTTTCGACGCTGTGTAATGACGTGTCTTTTTTTTATACTCATAATAGGCGTATTGCTATGTCTACCTCTGGTTTGCCACCCAACTCTCACTTATCTCCTACCTCCGCATTTAAGCCATCACTCACGCCATCGAAGCGCTTTACTTTTTGGCTAGTATTGTGTGCCATGATTTTATTGGCCACCAATATGCGTGCGCCTATCGTTGCGCTTGGCTCTATTGCGCCAGTCGTCCAAGCGGCACTCGATATTTCTGAGACACAAATTGGCTGGCTGGGCGCTGTGCCGATGCTCACTTTTGCCATCGGTGCCCTTATCTCGCCCTCTATTGGCAAACGATTCGGGCTTGAGAATACGCTCATTGTGATGATTGGGCTGTTAACCGTCGGTATGATCATCCGAACGGTGTTCCCCACTTGGATTGGATTTTTGGTTGGCACCTTGATGCTAACGCTCGCGATCGGGTTTGCCAATACATTAGCGGCGCCGGTTATCAAGCAACGTACACCCAAACACATTCCCCTAATCACAGGTCTATTCAGTCTTGTCATGACGGTGACCGCAGGCATAGTAGCAGGCGTGGTATTGCCATTGTCTGAGAAAGTGGGCTGGCAATGGGCATTAGGAGGCTGGTCGCTGCTCGGCATCTTTGCCATCGTTATTTGGATATTTTTGCGTTTACGTCTTGGTTCATCCAGTCATCAGGCAGCGGATATACCAACGGCTGGACATTCAGATATTTCAATGTGGCGCACGCCTTTTGCGTGGCAGATCGCCGTGTTTATGGGTTTGCAGTCGCTATTGTTTTATACCGTTGCCAGTTTTTTGCCATCCATTTGGTTGAGTAAGGGCTTGCCTGCGGTTCAAGCAGGACAAATGAATTCGGTGTTTCAGTTTATGGCACCGATATCGATTTTGAGTTTGACGTGGTTGATTAATCGCGGGCGCCCTATTCAAGCATTGGCCGTGCTCGCGGCAGTATTGAACGTGATAGGCGTACTGGGCGTCAGTTATTTATCGACTGATCTGGCTTGGTTGTGGTCAGGTCTGATGGGCATTGGTTGCTCAGCGATTTTTACCTTGAGCATGATTTTGTTTTCTTTGCGCACTTATACGACCAATCAATCTAGCGAGCTGTCGGGTATGGCACAATCGGTCGGTTACTTGATTGCGTTTTTTGGTCCATTAGGAACTGGCTGGCTACATGAAGCCACGGGCAATTGGGATGTACCGCTTTTTATTATGCTGATATTAATGGTTGTCAACGTTGTCATCGCTTGGATGGTCAGTCGTCCTGTAATGGTTGATGGCGAAAAAATGTAATGCTTTAAAGGAGATAAAGTAACCTTAGGATAATATTGGTGGCTGTCTTATTTTGCTACACTGGTTTTATTGACTATAGAACAGAACCATTACTATGAATGTATCCTCTCGCTTTACTCGTTACTTACCCGCCGTGGCTATTTTGACCCTCGCTATGGTCATGAGTGGTTGTCAACAAGAACCCGAAACTGACATGACGGATGACAGTCAAAATACTACCAATCAGACTGCCAGTACGCAAACGTCTGAGGCAATGCCTCAAACTCAACAAACAGCCTCATCAATCGAGCAGCAGCAAGCGCCATTAACCATATTAGCGCTTGGCGACTCTTTGACCGAAGGGCTTGGCGTTGCTAATGACGACAACTACCCTGCGCAGTTAGAAGCGCGCCTGCATGAACAAGGCTATAAAAATGCCAAAGTGATTAACTCAGGTCTGAGCGGGGAAACCAGTACGGGCTTGGTCAATCGCTTGGATTGGGTATTGCAGACTAAGCCAGATGTCACAATTTTGACCATTGGTGCCAACGATGCAATTCGTGGTATTGACGTGGCGACGGTTGAGGCCAACATTCGTACTGCTGTGAAGCGCCTGCAAGACAACGGCAGTGAAGTGATTTTGGGCGGTATGCAGATTTATGACAACCTTGGCTCTGATTATGTCAAATCGTTTGCCGCCATTTATCCTCGCGTCGCTAAAGATATGAATGTCACGCTTATTCCTTTTTTCTTAGAAGGTGTGGGCGGTGACCCTGCGCTGAACCAAGCTGATGCCATTCATCCAACCAAAGAAGGTTATACCATCATCGTTGATGACAATATTTTGCCTATCTTAGCGCCCAAGCTTGAGACATTTAAATCTGACGATGTGGCTGCCACTACGGTCGCCGATGACCCTGAGCCAGCACCCAAACTTATGCCAACAGAGGCCCTGTAATGACATTATCCAGTGCAGCTAGCGCTTCTCGTTCAAACATCTTGCTCAATGCCTCAAAACTCACCAAGACGGTACAAGTGGGCGAACAAACACTGTCCATTATCAAAGAAGTCGACATCTATATCAATGCCGGTGAGTTCGTGGTCATCATGGGTAAATCTGGCTCTGGCAAGTCAACGCTACTAGGGTTACTCGCCACGCTCGATTATCCCGATAGTGGCTCAGTAGAACTGGCAGATCACATGTTAAGCGATCTGGATGAAGATGCGCTCGCTGTCATTCGTCAACGCGACATGGGCTTTGTGTTTCAATCGTTCCATCTATTGCCAACCTTGACAGTGGCGGAGAACATTGCTTTTCCACTCGATATTGCAAGACGTCCGAATCAAGCGCGTGTGAACGAGCTGATTGAGGCGGTTGACTTAGGACACAGACGTGACAGTCTGCCCAATCAGTTATCAGGCGGTGAGCAGCAGCGTACGGCAGTTGCACGGGCGTTGGTGTCGCATCCTAAGATTGTGTTTGCGGATGAACCAACAGGCAACTTAGATGAGCAAAATGCCAATCAAGTCATGCAGCTGCTATTGGACTTACGCCAACAGGTTGGCTCGGCACTGGTGGTCGTAACACATGACCCAGCACTGGCAGCAATGGCAGATCGTGTCATTACCATGCATGATGGACGGATTGTATCTTAATGACCAAAATCTCAACTGATAAGTCGTCCTTGAACAGCACCCTGACTACTAACAACTCTGAGTCTCTCATCAGCCGAATATTTGCGCGTCATTTGGGCTCAAAAGCCTTAAGTCGTAGCTGGTGGCAACGCTGGGTCTATCCGGTGCTGTTTTTATTGACGCTCACGCTATCGCTTGCCACTTATTTGACTCTCGACTCCATCCAGCAGTCGGTTGACAGCTATGTCAATGACAATCAGCGGGCGCTCGTTGGTGGTGATTTGGTATTGAACAGTCAGCAAGACTGGCCAAGTGAGGTGTTGACGCAAGTAGACACCATCGCTGATAGCCAAAAGGTGTTTGATTATCAATTTAGTGCGATGGTGGTGACCGATGAGCAGACGTTACTTGCCCGCGTCAAAGCGGTGTCGCCCAATTATCCGCTTTATGGCAAAGTAGAGCTGGCTTCAGGGAATGATTTGTGGCAGCAATTGACCTCGGATAGCGTCGTGGTCGCGCCTGAAGTGCTCAGCAGCCTAAATGCTCGTATCGGTGATACAGTCACCATTGGTGATGCGCAATTTACCATCAGTGATGTGCTGACCAAAGAGCCTGATCGTCCATTGACCGCCTTTGGCTTTGGTGGTCGTGTTTTGATGCAGCAAGATGCGCTAGCCGCTACCAATCTATTAGGTCAGCGTAGCCGCGTCAATTATCGTATTGAGCTGGCAGGCGCGCCTGAATTGATCGCCCAGCAGCGTGATACCTTTACGCAAATACTGAGCAATTATCCTGATATTGAGCTGTCTGATGCTGATTCGGCGGATACCTCTGTCTCACGTATCTCTGATAATGTCTTGATGTTTTTAAAACTACTCGTCATTGCCGTGCTGTTATTGTCAGCAGTTGCGATGTATGGCGTCATTACAGCGTTTGTAACTAAGCAGCAATCCAATAATGCGATTCGTTTGGCGTTGGGTGAGGCGCTTAGCTCAGTCAAACGCAGCTACTATCAGCTATTGGTCGTCACCTCTATCATCGCTTGTATCGCTGCGGTCGCTCTTAGTTTTGGTCTGCTTAAAGTGGGTCAGCCGTATCTCGTGGCTATTTTGCCGCCAGACGTGGGCCTTGCCATTAATCCCATCAGTGCGATTAAGACCACCGTCATTGCCTTGGTGCTGACTTTACTAATTGCTCAACGTGGCTTGAGTACCCTTAATACGACCAAACCTGCTACCTTGCTCAATCAAGGCACTGGCTCGCCTTCACAAAACTTGCCGTGGTATCGACGCGTGCCCTTACTGTGGTACGGAGTCATGCTGGCTGGGCTGTATGCGTTTTTTGCCTATGAAGTCGGTTCATGGTTATTGGGCGCGCAGCTGCTAATAGGGTTAATTGCTTTTGTGGCGGTATTTTGGGCATTGGCGCGCGGTTGGTTATGGCTACTTGCCAAGCTTGCTAAACGCTCAGATATTGGCTGGATGCATCGTATTGCGATTCATAACCTTGCGCGTAAAGGCAATCAGTCTGCGCTGTTTTTTGTGACCTTATCACTATCGGTTGCGGTTTTGACCCTGATTACCACGCTCAATCACAGTATCAATGCGCAGTTTATCAATGCGTATCCCGAAGATGCGCCCAATTTGTTTTTGCTTGATATTCAAAGCGACCAACATGACGAGATCGATAGATTGATCGGTGCGCCTGTGAGCTACTATCCGGTGATTCGTTCGCGCGTGGTCACTGCCAATGAGGTGCCCGTACAAGAGATTGAGCCTGCGGATGGCTTTGATGATCCCACGCGTGTCTTTAATTTAAGCTACGCCGATATAGTCATGGACACCGAATACATCGTTGACGCGATAGAAGACGAGCAGCTGTATGCACCTGTGGATACGCAGAACGAGCAAAACCCTGATCAAGCCGTCGTACCTATGTCCGTTTTGGACACCGCAGCTGACCTGCTCAATGTCGGTATGGGTGATCAGGTGCGTTTTAATATTCAAGGGATTGAGATCGTCGGGCAGATTACCAGTATTCGCTCGCGTTTTGAGCAAGGCCCCAGTCCGTTTTTCTACTTCTTATTTGAACCATCGGTATTGGCAGCAGCACCGCAGATTCAGTTTGCCACCGCGCATGTCCCTGCCGATGAGATTCCAAACATACAAGGCAAGCTGGTACGCGAGTTCCCAGCGGTCACGACTATCAATGGAACGGCTATCGCGCAACAAATCCAAGAGCTGGTAGTACAAATGAGCCGCTTGGTCTATGTGTTTACCCTACTCGCTCTACTGACCGGCGTGATGGTGTTGATTAGCTCGTTGCTATCGACCTCGCAAGATCGCATGAAGGAGAGCGCATCGTTCCGATTGCTTGGTATGCAAAAGCGCGACTTGTATCTGCTCAACATCTTAGAGCTGAGTGTGCTGGGTATCAGCGCGGCGGTGTTCGCAGTCATTATCGCAAACGTGGGCGCATGGGCGGCCATCACGCAATGGTTTAATCTACAATTTAGTGTACCGTGGATGAGCCTAGGTATTGGCGGTGCGGCATTGATTGGTTTATTGCTTGCGATTGCCGTGATTTATGTGAGATTGGTGATTGGACGCGGGATTATGGCTAGGGTACGGGCGATGATTTAGACGTATTGGATTTTGGCTTCATATAGAAAAACCCCTTAATAGGGGTTTTTTTAATTCTGTACTATCTCCCAGCTCACATTAAGTATAGACACATAAAAATAGTTTGTACTTACAATTAAAATTTACTTGACTATAAGCAATAAAACCCCTATTAATAGACTAGTGTTCATTAATATTAATTATTTTAATAGAGGATAATTTTATGATTTTAAAAGATTTTGTTTATGTTCCAGCTCTAAGGACGAGCGTATATAATTTAGGTGCAGTTAGTATGCTCAATGATAGTGTTAAAGACTTAATAATACCTCGTTTGATCGTAACAGGTAAGAACGAAGACTGTCTTAATGGCTTCTTAGTTAAATGGGGAAAGGATAGACCTTTTTTCTTGGAAGTATCAAAATATGCTCTGGATTTAGACTGCGAACTTAATCAATTATTAAACAACTCAAAACAATATTTTTCTGAACAATACAGTTTTTTCTCTAGTAAAAATCAATATCAAGTCATACCTCTAGTTAATGAAACCGACTCAACTAATCTTAGAGATATAATGCAACACTCTTTGAAATTAGTAAATAATTTCGATAAGGTTGCATTTAGACTCGATATAAGAAAGGACTTTCAAGCAAGTTTGAATTTACTTACAACACTACTCTCAGCTTTTAGCGACGATTTAATTCAAAAAGTTATATTGATTGTAGACGCAGGTAAAATTAGTAGTTTAAGCGATATTTCCACCATTTCTCTCAATCAAACATTACAATTTATAAATCAATACAAATTCCCGTTAGTGGTATTTTCAAGCACTTCTTATCCAAACTCTAGACCTACTTCAGGGACAAGTGATAATTTTCCATGCTTAGACCCCATTTGGCAATACACTTATATTAACAAGCTCTTAGCCAACGAAACCAAAGCTATTTACGGAGACTTCTCAGCAACTGATCCTTCAACTGAGAAATTCGATTTTGACTTTGCAGTTCGTCCTATTCCTTATGGTACTTATCTATTAGAGGACTCTCTTGAGTGGTACACACTCAGAGAAGGCAAAGGAGGTGAATATGATAAATTCAGAGAAGTTGCAAAGAAAATAAGAAGTCAGAATGGTTATCATGGCGATACGTTTTGTGAAGCCAACAAAATTATAAAAAGTATCGAAGATGGCACACGTAATAAAGCTGGAAATCAAGCATTTTGGAATAAGTTAAAAATAAATGAACATATCAGTGCTATTATCGATAAATATCATAAAAGCCTACTAGATATGACTGGACAGAACTCTGAAGATGAAGATGAAGATGAAGATGAAGATTATTAAGCTTTCCTAAGCTTTAATTTTTCTAGAGTGAATTGTCTAGCTTCTTTTAAACTTATTTCTTTTGCTAAATTCTCACGTGCTTCTTTTTTAGTTGCGCGTGTTTTTGTGGGTATACCATACATTTTAGATAGTTCATTTATCTCTTCCCGCCACAGTAACCCTATTAAATCATAAACATTGTTTAAACCATGATTTTTTATTGCGTCTCTGGCTATAGCTATAGATTTAGTATTGTCCACTAGCATAATGCCAATATGTTTAGGCGTGCTCGCTAGCGCTTGTTCTAAATGTTTACCGTGAGTACACAGCCAAACTTCATCAAAGACATTTGTATATGCCTCTTTCTGTAACTCCCAGCGTTTAAGCGAATCTTTTTCCGATTTAATCTCAAATCCAACCAAGCGACCATTAGCTAGAACTAGGTCTGCTCTATAAGAGTTATCTACAGACGAGTTTTTATCTTTGTTATAAAAACCTAGCTCATTAATTAGAATATCATTTTCAGTAAGCGAAAACTTGATATCTACCCATTCTCTTAGAGTCTCTCTGATTTCAGTAGGATTCAGTGGCTGTTTCAAATCATGTGTTCTCATAAGCGTGTCCTAACCTTAATGTGATAACAAAAAACACCAGTTTATTAACTGGTGCAATTGCTGATCAACTTATATTAATAATATAATAATATAAACTGTCTGAAACTAACAGCTTAATTCATGACTCTTAGCAAAGCTTCACTTAGTTAAAAATAGTCGCTTTAAAGAGCGGTTTAGTCCTGATTGAAACGATAGCTTTGTAGAGTGTGGCGCTTAAAGCGCCTTGCACAGAAATGATCGCTCGAATGTCGGAACCCACCTGTACTTAGATACTGTACCCATAAACTACCAACTATGAGCGCGAAACAGCTTTCCGCTATAAAACTTTATCCTCTAAAACCTCAAACCAAAACGCCTTCTACTCATCTAGAGGGCTTTTTTTTACTTCATAAGCTGTATAGACATATAAGTCAATATCCACCACGCACTTTACTTATTTTATAGCCCTCATTTGCTATACTAGCCCACTTTATCCCTCACATAATTTCTTAAACATTCACGGTAACCTTATGAAGTTCTCAAAGTTCGGTCAGAAATTTACCCAGTCTACTGGCATCTCGCAATTAATGGATGATCTTGGCGATGCGCTAAAAAGCGATCAGCCGGTCAACATGCTGGGTGGCGGTAATCCTGCCAAAATTGAGGCCGTTAATGAGTTGTTTTTGGAGACGTATAAAGCACTGGGCGTTGATAATGATACGGGCGAAGCCAATAGTAGTGCCATTATTAGCATGGCGAACTACTCCAATCCACAAGGGGATGCAGGTTTTATCGATGCGTTGGTTGGCTTCTTTAATCGTCATTATGATTGGAATCTGACCTCAGAAAACATCGCGCTGACCAATGGCTCACAAAATGCGTTTTTCTATCTGTTCAATTTATTTGGTGGTGCGTTTACTGACGAGCAGAACCAATCTGTCGATAAGTCTATTTTATTGCCATTGACCCCTGAGTATATTGGCTATAGTGATGTGCATGTGGAAGGTCAGCATTTCGCAGCCGTATTACCACATATCGATGAAGTGACGCACGAGGGCGAAGAAGGCTTCTTTAAATATCGTGTGGATTTTGAGGCGTTAGAGAACCTACCAGCGCTAAAAGAAGGTCGTATCGGCGCGATTTGCTGCTCACGCCCGACCAACCCGACAGGCAACGTGCTGACCGATGACGAAATGGCGCATCTGGCCGAGATTGCCAAACGTTATGACATTCCGCTAATCATTGATAACGCCTATGGCATGCCCTTCCCCAATATCATTTACTCTGATGCGCACTTGACATGGGATAACAACACGATCCTTTGCTTTAGCCTGTCGAAGATTGGCTTACCGGGTATGCGTACGGGTATTATCGTGGCTGATGCGAAGGTGATCGAAGCCGTCAGCGCGATGAATGCCGTGGTGAACCTAGCGCCGACACGCTTTGGTGCGGCGATTGCCACACCACTGGTTGCAAACGATCGTATCAAGCAGTTGTCTGATAATGAGATTAAGCCATTTTATCAAAAGCAGGCAAAACTCGCGGTGAAGCTATTAAAAGACGCATTGGGCGATTATCCGCTCATGATTCATAAACCTGAAGGCGCGATATTCTTTTGGTTATGGTTTAAAGACTTACCGATTAGTACGCTTGATCTGTACGAGCGCCTAAAAGAAAAAGGCACCTTGATTGTACCAAGTGAGTATTTTTTCCCTGGTGTGGATATCAGCGATTACCAACACGCGCACGAATGTATTCGTATGAGTATCGCGGCGGATGAGCAGACGCTAACAGATGGTATTAAAGTGATTGGTGAGGTGGTGCGCGCATTGTATGATGAGGCTCAAAGCAAGTAACCATACCTGCCATTTAAACAGTAAAAAACGGACTGCTTAATAGTCCGTTTTTTTATGGCGTCTGGTCAATGACATGGGTTTATTGGTGGGTCGAAAGACAGTCGTCCACTTATTCAGCGCAAAAAGCACGTATGACAGCAGGCACGTATTGATCAAATCACGAATACTTGCGATCAGCTGTTCGCGGCTTAAGCCTGCCAAACCTAGCGATTCAATCGTTTCTCGATTGTCCAAATACTCGCCCAAAAGCGCAATGCCAGTCACGATAATTAAAGCTATAAATGATCGAATACCTTGGCTTTTGATGATAGGACGTAGCACCATCAGACAAAGCAGATAAATACCGACGCCAACATAGATATGTAAAGCGTCTTTGGCAAGGCCAGTTGTTTCAACAACATTGAGTTTAAAATCGGTAAAATCCACTGAGATATTCCAAATATAAGCGAGCAGAAAATAATTGAGCGTATCACTAAACAATAATATAGTCAGTAAAACATAATATCGATACACAACGCTCTGCTGATATTCATTTTTCTTGCTGGCTGTGCCTATGCATACAGAGGCTACAAAAAATTGATATCAGCAGTACCGTAGCGTTTTTATAGTATGTTGACCATAACTAAAAATGAATTGTGAAGAATGACAGTAGTAGACAGTAAAAAAGGTAGATTATACAAGTGATAATCTACCTTTTGCTAAATTAAATCGTCCACTCGCGTTGATCGTCTATTTACACATTCCACTCTACAAAATTCTTTAATAACTGCAAGCCATCGGTATGGCTTTTTTCTGGATGAAACTGAGTCGCAAACAAGTTATCTTGAATCACACTGGCACAAAACGGTTGACCATAATCACATACCGCCGCCACTTGCGCGCTGTCGCTAGGCTCGCAATAATAGCTGTGTACAAAGTAAAAATGCGCATTGTCTTCGATACCCTGCCACAGTGGATGGTCAAAATCCATACCGCTGATGGTATTCCAACCCATATGTGGTACTTTGATGGTTGCGCCTTGCTCATCTGTCCACGTCGGATCGAACGCTTTTACTTGGCCTTTTAAAATATCAAGACAAGCGGTGCCGCCGTTTTCAGTAGATTGCTCAAATAACGCTTGCATACCGACGCAGATGGCCATCACAGGCTTGTTAAATATTGCCTGCCGTACGACGTCATCAATGCCTGCATCACACATGCCAGCGATACAGTCACGCATGGCACCGACACCTGGGAAGACGATCTTGTCTGCTGCTGCCACGACTTTTGGGTCGTTGGTGATCGTAACGTCAGCACCGACATTGGATAGCGCCTTGCTCACAGAGTGCAGGTTACCCATGCCATAATCTAATAATGCTACTTTGGTCATTAAAACGCCTCTTTAGTCGATGGCAGGGTATTGAGCGCGCGCTCATCATACTCACAAGCCATACGTAGCGCACGTGCAAACGCTTTAAAAGTTGATTCGATCTGATGATGGCTGTTTTTGCCTTTAAGATTGTCCAAATGCACCGTCATCCATGAGTGGTTGACGAAGCCATAAAAGAACTCGCTAAACAAATCAACATCGAAACGGCCGACGTGCGAGCGCGTGAATGGGATGTCCATATGCAGACCTGGGCGACCTGAAAGATCCACAACGGCACGGGTGAGCGACTCATCTAATGGCGCATAAAAATGCCCATAACGGCGAATGCCTTTTTTATCGCCAAGTGCTTTGTTAAAGGCTTGTCCAAGCGTGATGCCCGTGTCTTCGACACTATGATGGTCATCGATAAAGGTATCGCCAGTACATTTGATGTCCAAATCAAACAAACCGTGACGCTTAATTTGATCGATCATATGATCCAAAAATGGCACACCCGTGTCTACCACGCCTTTACCCGTTCCATCAAGGTTGACGGTACAAGTGATTTGCGTTTCGGCAGTATTGCGTTCCACTGTTGCGATACGCTCAGGGCGACCATATAAATTTAGGTTTGTTGCTTGATTTTGCTCAGTTGCATTGGCTGTCATGGCTATTCTCTATCCGTTTTTTATCAGTGAAAAGCGGTCAATTATAAATAGGACAAAATATCGCCCATTACTGTATATTACCTCGCCGTTAGTGCTTCGATCAGCACCAGCAAAAAATGATATATACAAATAATATCAATATATTAGGGTTTGTACGTACGACGTATTATTTAGCTTCATCATAGCAAACCCTAACATTTACCGCCACGACCAAGCGTCAAACCACGCACAAATTTGTGTCATTCTGCTAAAATAGTGACTTTAATTTAATCAATCATCACCGAAACTTAATCAATCATCACCGACTCTATCATGCCGCGCTGTATCGGCTTATAAAAACGGTCTGTTTATAGGAATTCACATGCCTTTAGAAGCGATTGCCATCAATAGCTTGAATACGCCCCTGATTAAAAAGCCTGCCCGCGAGAATGAGCTATCAGAGCGTCTGCACGCCTTATATGACAGTGATGATGCGCAGCCTACTGGCGAAGAAGTCTTAAGCCTCGTTGAGCAAGGCTTTAAACGCGGGCAATATCTCTACGTCGGTATGTTCAATGATAAACCGATCGCCGCCGTTGCTTGTTTCGACGATGGACAAACCGATGCCAAACGTTTGCAATACCTAACGGTCCATCCTCAAAACCGTGACCGCGCCATCGACGCAAAGTTCATCAAACTGGTCTATGATGCCGAGGTCAAAAAAGGCGTCCGTGAATTCGTCCCTGCCGATGCCGATATTCATCGCATTATGAGCGAGTGCGAATTATTGCGAGTTAAAGGCTGAATGAGGCATAAAAGCCATTGATTTTGACCAAATCAAATTATTTATGATCTTTTATCATATATAATGCAGAAATAGCTTGACAGTGGCTCGTATATTTAGTTTAATAGCGTCCTCAACGAAGACGGCTCGATAGCTCAGTAGGTAGAGCAACGGATTGAAAATCCGTGTGTCGGCAGTTCGATCCTGCCTCGAGCCACCATTCGTTACTAGATTCTAAAAAGCCCCGAACAGCGATGTTTGGGGCTTTTTTTATGTCTACAATATTTTAAACAGGACTGCTTACGACAAGCGTCTTCGCAACAAGACCTCACAGCGCTCGCGTGAGTCCAAATCATAAATCGTTGCGCGGTAATCAATGCCGTGACGCCCTTCAAAAAACACCACTCGATCACCCACAGATAGGAAGCAAGAAGTACGAGCATCATAAATAAACCCATCAATGACAAACGCCAAATCACGGTCAATCTCTCTGACTGTGTAGGTCTCGCCTTGCGGTACTAAGTTTTCGAACCACGCACTATGGGCAACTGGCGTCGCTAAAGTCCCTACCGTCAACATTGCCGACATGGTGATGCCAATTTTTGACGACCTCATAAAAGATGAGCAAAGGGTCAGTATGTTATTCATGATAGATGGAATCCTGATGATTGATTGCGCTGGCACGCTTGCCGTATTTTATAGTGAGTTCAATCTAAAAACGAGTCAGCTTGACTAGAATGATTTTTTTGCAGCCTCTGTGTGCGTAGGCACAGCAAGCAAGAAAAATTCATTCTAGTTCAGCGTTGGCCTATAATGGTTCTGTTTTATTTAGAGTCGACTATATAACAACTCGTCTGCAAATCACGCTCAAACTGTCACAGCTGTACAACATTTTTGGCCTGTTTTTTCAACCGCTTGGCTCAGTATACTAAATATCCATAGTCTTAGCAGGTGATGTGATGAGAGAGTTTGATTACGATTTGGATTATAAGCATTTAAATTTACGGGCGCAGCCTGAGCTGTATCGAGTCGGGCGCGGCGAGCAAGGCGTCTTGTTGGTTGAGCCTTATAAGTCTGAAATACTGCCACACTGGCGCTTTGCCACGCCTGACATTGCCAAAGAGAGCAGTGAGACGATCTATCAGATGTTTTTGGATTATCTGGCAGCGGATGATTTTGTCGGTGCGGACATGGCGCGTAAATTTATTCAAATGGGTTATACCCGTGCGCGTCGTTATGCTAATCATAAAGGTGGTAAAAAATACAAAGGCCCCGTACCTGATGATAAAAAAGGTCAAAGCGGTGCGCATGGACGCGACGAGCTGCCGCGGCAAGTAGAAGACCCAATCAAGGCAGAATCAGCACGTATTTTTAAAGCGAAATGGGACGAATGCCGTGAGAATAAAGACTATTTAAAAATGAAAAAAGCCCATCGCGAGCGCTATAAAGACATTGAGTAAACGCCTATTTCCTATTTGGCAAAACGTAGCAACACAGCACCTACTAAGGTTGTGAAGGTTGAAAGTACTTTTACCAGATTAAGCCGCTCTTTGAGGAAGAAAACACCGATTAATAAAGCAAAAACGATGCTGGTTTCTCGTAAAGCTGTGACTAGTGCGATAGGGGCTTGGGTAAACGCCCATGTGACAATGGCATAAGCGATAAAAGACGCGCTACCGCCGAATAGGAATACACTGCGGCCTTTTGTTGCTATGGTTTTTAGAGCCGTTTGTGCGCTGAGCGATAAGTAAATACCCATCAGAAAGCCATTACCAATCGCCAGACAGCTAAAAAATCCTAACGACGTGCCTGAGATGCGAGCGCCTAAACCATCAATCAAAGAATAACTGGCAATGAACAAGCCTGTTGTTAATGCAAGTAGCGCGGCCTGATTGTTTTTTTGTCCATCTGCTTGTCTGACCAAAGCCAGACTGATAATACCGCCACCTATAATGAGAATAGCCAGTGTCTGTATGAGATCGAGGTGAACACCTAACATGGTCACAGAAAATAGGGCGACAATCAACGGTGCTGACCCACGGGCAATGGGATAGACTTGGGTTAAATCCCCGGTTTCATAAGACTTTAGCAGAAACAACTGATAGCCGAAATGAAGCAAGATACCCGCTGCTAGATATGGCATACTTTCGAAAGCTGGCATTGGGACAAAGAATAGAACTAACAATGCAATGGGCATATGACCCAGAACAACGGCGCCCATACTCACTTGTTTATCAGAGCCACTTTTGACTAAAGCGTTCCAAGCAGCGTGCAACACAGCTGCGCCAATCACGGCAACAAACACCAATGTACTCATGACTGAAATCCTCATTTTTGTGAGATTGTGACTGTGATGGACAGTGGTTGCGCTTGTGAGAGAAACAAAAACGCGAGATATAAGGTTGAATGGCTTAAAAGGACGTCAACACCAATCACTCAAATGAAAACCTTTATAAAGATAGCGAATAAACATGCAACCTATTATTAAATAATCTACAACACTTCGAAAATTAAAAAATTTGATAATAGTCAGCTATAAACAGATGTGGCAACGATTGAACAATTTATTGTGTTACGCTAATGAGCAATCACCATTTTATTTAAAAATCCTTATCCTTGGACAACCAATAATGACAATAGACAATAAAAAACTTTTGATTTTTGACTTTGATGGCACCTTGATCGATAGTGTACCCGATTTGGCCGATGCGACCAACGCGATGTTGACCACACTTGGCAAAGATACCTACCCTATCGACACGATACGCAATTGGATAGGGAACGGCTCGCGTCTACTCGTTGAACGCGCTTTGGTTGGCAAAGTAGACGTGGCAGAAGGCGATCTAACGGTCGAGGAAGCCGATCATGCCGAGCAACTATTTTTTGAGGCGTATACTAAGATTGGTGGTAGCAAAACCATCGCCTATCCTGATGTCGATAGCGGCCTAAAAAAACTGCATGCCGCGGGTTACACGCTTGCTTTGGTAACCAATAAGCCCATTCGTTTTGTCCCAAAAATACTGCAGACCTTTGGCTGGCAAGACCTGTTTAGTGAAGTGATGGGCGGTGATAGTCTGCCTACCAAAAAACCAGATTCAGCGCCTCTATTGCACGTCTGTACTCAACTGGGGATTATTCCTGACCAAGCGATTATGATTGGCGATTCTAAAAACGACATCTTGGCGGGTCAAAACGCCAATATGGACACGCTTGGTCTGTCTTATGGTTATAATTATGGGCAAGATATCCGCGAGTTAAACCCGACCGCAGCGTTTGATCATTTTGCCGATTTGGTTGAGTGGATTATGCAAACTAACGCTTAATTGATAAAAAATCGCACTATAAATACCAGCTCTCAAATGGTGGTTATTATTTACCACGATAGCTGAGTGCTTCTGACACATGCGCGCTGGTAATATCAATACTTGCTGCAAGATCGGCAATCGTCCTTGCCACTCGTAGTACACGATGATAGCCGCGCGCGGACAAGTTTAGGCGCTGCTGTGCGAGTTGTAATAATTGCTGTTCACTCTCTCCTAACTGGATGTATTGATCAATCTCACTAGGGCTAAGCTCATTATTCACTTTCTGCTGCCGCTTCAATTGATACTCATAAGCCGTCGCGACCCGAGCACGCACCTGCTTGGAAGTCTCTCCTGCTTGAGAATTTTGCAAATCTGCAATCGGTAGCGCTGGCACCGTGATATGCAAATCAATGCGGTCCAGTAGCGGACCTGACAACTTATCTTGATAGCGCCTGATCTGTTCTGGCCGACAACGACAGCGCCCTGAGGTATCACCATCGTAACCACACGGGCACGGATTCATCGCCGCTACCAATTGAAAATTGGCTGGAAACGTCATTTGTGAGTTAGCACGACTAATAGTGATTTGCTTGGCTTCTAACGGTTGGCGCAATACTTCTAATACCGTACGATCAAATTCTGGCAATTCATCGAGGAACAAAACGCCTTTGTTGGCGAGTGTAATCTCGCCAGGTTTGGGACGTGAACCACCACCAACCAATGCCACTGCTGATATGGTGTGATGCACTTGTCTAAAAGGTCGCGTGCCATAATCATAATTACTATCGGCAACCGAATATGTGCTGGCAACTTCTAACGCATCCTCAGGACTCAAATCTGGCAAGATGGTCGGTAGTCGTGAAGCCATTAATGTTTTGCCTGAACCGGGCGGCCCCGTGAAGAGTAATGAATGCCCGCCTGCTGCTGCAATCTCTAGCGCACGCCTCGCATGATGCTGTCCTTTCACATCGGCTAAATCTACTTGATAGCCGACTTGCTGCGGCGCGGGACTTGGCTGCACCACCTGCAATTGCTTATCCAAATCGGTAACACCTGACAAAGACCGTAAATGGTCACAAACGTCTTTTAAGCTGGGCGCAGCAAGTATGGTTATGCCGTCGACTCGACTAGCCTCAGCACCATTGTGGCTCGGTACAATGAGGTGCGGGGTCGCTTGCAATGTAGGTAGTGCCGCGCTCAGCGCTTTTTCTTTGTCTTCGACTGCTTGTTGCGACATCTTGAGCGCCAATCCTTCCGCTTTGATCGCACGTGCAACTGCTAGGCTACCCGTCACTTGTCTCAACTCGCCATTGAGTGCCAACTCACCGATAAACTCAAACCCTGATAGCACGTCTGGTGCTAACTGTCCGCTTGCCGCCAATATACCTATCGCAATGGGCAAATCCAAACGAGCACCATCTTTAGGCAAGTCAGCGGGTGCCAGATTGATCGTTAGACGCCGATTGGGAAACTGAAAACCAGAATTAAGAATCGCAGAACGCACGCGATCTTTACTTTCTCGTACCGCCGCTTCAGGCAGGCCAACGATGGTCAGGGCTGGCAAGCCTTGTGATAAATGTACCTCAATGATGACTTTGGGTGCATGCAAACCGACGACTGAACGGGTATAAACTTGAGCAAACGACATGATGGCTTCCTAATGTAGGTAGAGGATGATGATAAAGTATTATGGATTAGTGCGCAAATGTCGTGTCTTAAGGTTCGATTTATTTACTGGCATAGATATCAAAAATTGTTATATGATAAATGGGCAATAAAAGGATTTTATTGATCATATAAAGCTCAATGATGGCTGTTTTTCTGCAGCTTTATACAACCCTACTTAACCATGGATGGATAAGCTTATGAGCATTCAAGTGCTTAATCGGCGCGTGCCTAGACTCGCGTTTATTACAGTGGCGGTCTCAATAGGACTGTCTGGTTGTTTTGGAGATGACGACGATAACAACTCGACTCCTCCTCAACAAACTTACTCAGCAGATATACAGCGGACTGAATTTGGTATACCCCATATTACGGCCAGTGATTACAAAGGACTGGGCTATGGCGTAGGTTATGCCTTTGCCGAAGACAATATCTGTTCGCTCGCACGTGAAATCGTCGTTGCCAAAGGTCAAAGCATGTTGTATCTGGGCGATCAAGGCAACGTGGCAAGCGATGTTTTTTATACTTGGTATAACTCTCCCGAAAGACGTGCGACCTTCTTGGCCGCACAAGACAAACAAGTAGTCGACGCCGTCACAGGTTATGCAGCCGGTTATAGCCGATACCTACGTGACAAAGGGGTTGATAATATTGATCCTGATTGCGCAGGGGCTGACTGGGTACGTGAAATCACCATTGACGACTTACTAGCACTCTATGGCAAAGCCAACCTACGCGGCGGCTTATCTAACTTTGTCGGTCCAATCGTCGCAGCAGCGCCTCCCAATCAAGATGCCGTCATGAGCAGCAGTCGAATGCGTACCGTTGGCCCAGAGCCAGACGTTGAGTTCGATATGTCTACAATTAATGTGATGAATGGCGGTAGTAACGCTTATGCGTTTGGTAGTGAAGTCACAGGCACTGACAGCGGTGTGCTATATGGCAACCCTCATGAACCATGGGAGGGCGTGCAGCGTTTTTATGAGTTTCATTTAACCATGCCAGGCGAGCTTGATGTCATGGGTGTTGCACAACAAGGACAGCCCTTCCCCAATATTGGCTTTAATAAAGACGTGGCATGGAGCCATACTGTTTCTACCGCCAAGCGGTTTACCCTTTACCAGCTTAGTTTGGTCAATGGGAATCCAATGAAATACAATTATAAAAACAGTGAGGGTGTCTTTGAGCAGCGCGATATCGAACAAGTGCCTGTCACCATCCCGCTGCCAAACAATCAGACATTGGTTCGTCCTATCTATCTGTCGCAGTATGGGCCGATGCTTGCCGCCAATTTACTTAATAGCCAACTGCCCACATGGGGCGCCAATAATCTGGCCTTCACCATTCGTGATGCCGCATCTGAAAACCCACGCGCACTCAATCAATGGCGCAGTATGAACCAAGCAAAAAGTGTGGAGGATTTGGTCGATAGAATGCAGGATACGCTTGGCCTTGGGTTTGTCAATACCATTGCTACTGACCGCTATGGCAAAGCCTTGTATGCAGATATCTCAACCGTACCGCACGTCACAAAGCAACAGCTAGAGGCATGCAGCGCCAATGCGGGTCCATTCCTTGGCGCATTGATTGCTTCAGACTTGCCAGCGCTCAATGGTAGTACCGCTGACTGTGAATGGGGCAATGATGCCGACTCACCGCAAGCTGGTATTTTTGGCCGTTCAAACTTGCCTTTCTTGATACGCGATGATTATGTGGCCAACTCAAATGATAGCTACTGGCTAAGCAACCCTAAGCAGCCATTGACTGGCTTCTCACCTTTGTTGCGTCGTCATCTAGTACCTTTCTTAGGGCCAAATCCTGTCAATGGGGTACCTTTATTGATGCGTACTCGCATGGGATTAACTCAGATAGCTGACCGCTTAAGTAATAAAGACAACCTTGGTGGCAATACCTTTAACCTAGATAATATGCAAGACGTCGTCTATGGCAACCGTAGCTATGTCGCCGAGTTGGTGCTCGATGATGTATTGGCAGACTGCCGAGCCAACCCAGCGTTGCCATTGAGCAGTGGTGGTACAATTGACGCCACTCAAGGGTGTTCTGTCCTTGGCAACTGGGACCGCCGTAACAATCTTGATAGTAAAGGCGCTCATGTGTTCAGAGAGTTTTGGCGCAAGGTCAAATTCGATGAAACCACTGACAATGCCTTTAGCGTAAAATTCGACGTTAATGATCCTGTGAATACGCCGCGTGGTCTTATTATTGATGACAATACACGTAAGGCGCTCGGCGATGCGATTGCTTTCTTCAACACTAAAAACATCGCTCTTGATGCGTCTTTGGCAGATTTGCAATACGTCATTGATGCGGGCAATAACAATTCAAAAATTGCGATGCACGGCGGACTTGGACGTGAAGGCGTGTTCAACGTGGCTCAAGGTCCAGGTCTCAATGATGATGGTACTTACAAACCTATCAATACAGGGCCAACCTATATGCAGACCGTGACCTTTGATAGTCAAGGCCCTATTGTAGAAGCCCTACTGGCTTACTCACAATCAGCAGATAGCACGCGACCCTATCATCGCGATCAAACAAAGCGCTACTCAACCAAAGACTGGATTCGCCTGCCTTTTAGCAAGGCTGAAATCAACAATAAAGCCGTTGGTAACCCGCTTCAATTAAGAGAATAGCAGTCGCAAAAATTCAAACGAGAGACAAAAACCTCAGCTCAACGCTGGGGTTTTTTGAATCAAGGAAAACAATATCCTTAATAAAGAAGGACACACGCTGACCACCCCACTGCAAATAAGGATTTGCTATAATGGTTGCTCTGTATGTAGCCATTGATGATATATAGTTAAAGAACAATAAAAGCGCTACGGTACGGCTCATATCAATTTTTGCAGCCTCTATCTTCGCACACGCAGCAAGCAAGAAAATTGATATCAGCCATGCATGATGTATCGATATTACTTTTCACTGACTATATAAGTCACCATCCTAGAGTCAAAACAAGGAATACCGCATGACAGACCACTCAGAACGAAATGACCCGCAACCTTACAATCGTGCGGAAGAGCAACCGTCGACCACGCGCCCAGTTGTGCAAATGGAAAGCCCTTATGCCAGTACACGTGGCAGTATCACAACTAAGCAACTGCCCCCCTTCGATGAAACGATTATCAATAAATACAACCGTTCAGGGCCGCGCTATACGTCTTATCCAACCGCTCTAGAGTTCACCCCTATTCCCGATGGACTTGAGACCAAAATACTTCAAAATCGCGAAACGCGTGCGCCCTTGTCCTTATATTTTCACATTCCGTTTTGTCGTCATCTTTGCTACTACTGCGCCTGCAATAAAATCATCACCAAAAAAAATAGTGACTCAGGTGATTACTTGCAGTATTTGATCGCTGAAATCAAACATAAGCGTCGTTTATTATCTACGTCTGAGGATGGCCGCAAGCCTTTGGTAAAGCAGCTGCATTTGGGCGGTGGTACACCCACGTTTTTACGGGATGAAGAAATAACTCAACTTTGGACATTTTTACAGACCCAGTTTGAATTTTTGCCTGAAGAGGAAGGTGATTACTCCATTGAGATTGACCCGCGTGAGCTGAGTGATGACACGCTAAAGGTACTACGCAATCTTGGTTTTAATCGGATCAGCTTGGGGGTACAAGATTTAGATGAGGCGGTTCAAATTGCGGTCAATCGGGTACATTCTGCGGAATTAATTGAAAATGTTTTAAATGAGGCACGCGAATTGGGTTTTCACTCCATCAATGTCGATCTCATTTATGGTCTGCCGCATCAGACACCAGAAACGCTAGACAGTACAGTGCGCCGCATCATTGAGATGTCACCCGATCGTTTGTCCGTGTTTAATTACGCGCATTTGCCTGAGCGCTTTAAAGCACAGCGCCAAATTAAAGACACAGATTTGTCAGACCCAGCGGCCAAACTTGCGATGCTTGGCAATACCATCAATACCCTGACAGAAGCTGGTTATCAGTACATTGGAATCGACCATTTTGCCAAGCCTGATGATGAGCTGTCAGTGGCTCAGCGCGAAGGCAAGTTACATCGTAATTTTCAGGGTTATACCATCATGGGCGACTGTGACTTACTCGGTTTTGGCGTGTCCTCTATCAGCCAGATTGCCAATGCCAATACTCGCTATATTCTACAAAACGATACCGACTTGGACGCTTATCAGACCAACATTGATGCCGCAAAAAACAACCCTATGGTCATGCCTGCGGTCAAATACATCAAAACCTCAATTAAAGATCGCTTGCGTGAATACGTCATTATGAACTTGCTGTGTCACGACTATATAGACTTCAAAGATGTGAATCAAAAGTTCGGTATCGATGCGATTACCTATTTTATTAATGAGATTCAACAATTGGGTGAGATGCAGTCAGATCGCCTCATTGATATGGATGCCGCAGGTATTCGTGTCTTACCCAGAGGTCGCCTACTTGGTCGCAACGTCGCCATGGTATTTGATGAATATCTTGATAAAACACACAAAAAACGTTTTTCGAAAGTCATTTAGAAAAATGAAGGTTTAAGCTACTATAGCCAATCCATTTTAAAAATGGCTCAGATCTACTGGGATGAATTTTTCGAAGCATCTGTCACGCTTGCGAACAGCCAGCGAGAAGCATTTATACCAGTAGATCGTTACGATCTCACGTACTACTTTTACTTTGGATTGACTATATCAGCCACAAAAAAGACCTCAAGTGAGGTCTTTTTTTAGCATTACTATATCTGATTTATACTTTTAACTTATCGCCGACCATACCTTTTACCGTACTCAAAATATCGGCAGGTAACACCACCATTTTTGCATTGTCAGATTCTGCCAACTCACGAATCGCTTTAATATACTGCTCACCCAATAAGTAGACAATCGGCATCTCTTCGTCACCCATCGCATTGGTAATAAGGCGAATCGACTCTTCAGACCCTTTGGCAAGCACCACTTGCGCTTCTGCATCACGGCGCGAGGCTTCTAGACGGCCGTCCGCTTCTAAGATAGCTGCTTGCTTTTGACCATCGGCACGAGTCACTATCGCACGGCGTTGGCGCTCTGCTGCTGCCTGCTCTTCCATCGCCGTTTGCATAGTATCAGAAGGGTTGATGTCCTGAATTTCTACAGTTTTTAGGGTAATACCCCAATCAGAGATGTCTTCTGAGATGGCATGTTTGAGCTTGGCCTTGATTTCATCTCGGCTAGACAAGGCATTATCTAGATCCATTTCACCGATGATTGAACGTAATGAGGTTTGTACTAAATTACGAATACCGTATTCATAATCTTCAATACCATAGACCGCTTTATCGGGACGGACAATATTAATATAGGCAACCGCATTGGCGATAATCACAACGTTGTCTCGAGTGATCACTTCTTGTGACGGGATATCTAATACGATGTCTTTGGTCGTGACTTTATACGCCACATCATCAACAAAAGGAATAATCAGGTTTAGCCCTGGTTCTAACGTTTGGCTATATTTACCCAAGCGCTGTACCACCCATTTATACCCTTGCGGTACGATTCGAACCCCTTTAAAAATAGTGAACACAACCAGCGCAACCAGTACGATCATGACAATACTAAAGCTTTCCATATCTCACCCCTATTATTGTACGTGCATGTTTTTATTGATGACAGCTTGCGATTTCATACTACTCACAACCAGCTCGTTACCCACAATATCCGTGACCACAACCCGCTCACCAACTGCTATCGTCTCTCCTGTGGTACGGCACATCCATTCCGCCGCGCCGACAATCGGTACGCTAAAACGTACGACACCTGCTCTATCAGGTAGGGGTTGTACGACAATCATACCTGTTTCACCAACGATGACACTGCCACCCAATCCGGCTTTGGTGCGATCTACTGACAACGGCTTCACAAACTTAAACCAAACCACCAAAAAGACAGCAGACAGTACTAACCAAACCATGATTTGAACAGAAATAGAAATAGGGAGTAACCAAGTCAGCGCCGCCACAATAATAGCAGCGGCCCCAAACCAAAGGCTTGCAAACGTTGGCACAAACATCTCAATAATCAGCAATATAAAACCCAGTACCAGCCAATGCCACGGTTCAATCATCCATAGAGTTTCCATAATTGCCACCTTCCCTATCGTTGCCATTCCAGTTTTTAATGTAACACACTTTTGGACTTTATAATTTCTTAACAATCATTAATATACGCTACGCGCACTACGAAAAATTTATTCATAAAAAGGGAATTAACATAAAAAAAAACGACCACCTAAAGTGATCGTTTTTATACTTGATAACTTACTAAAGGTTTAGAATTTGTATTGTGCACCAATAGTCAATAGAGTCACGTCTTCAGCAACATAGTCATATTCTGCTTCAACACTCACATTAGGATTAAAGTTATAACCCAAACCGATACCACCAGCAACACCACTATCACTCTCGCTCGAACTCGCAGAGTATCCTAAAACGTTATCTACAGAAACATCGATCTCAGCTTTAGCAAAACCTAATTTACCTTTAGCGTATAGAGCAGTATTAGGGAACTGATAACGGTAAGTACCGTAAGCACCATAAGTTTTTAGATTATAGTCAGCATTGACACCACTAAGACCTGTATCAACATCAACGTCATTAGAACCTACATATTCAATTTCAGCACCAAAGTTAGAATCGAAGTTATAACCAGCATAAACACCATAAGCAGTAGGATCGTCTAGATCACTATCATCTACCATAAACTTACCAGCTTTGATACCTACGTAAGGCTGATCAGCATAATTTACTGCTGCTTGTGCGCTCATCGTCATTACTGAGCCGGCGATTACTGCAAGTAAAGCTTTTTGTAGACTTTTCATAAACTATTCTCAACCTTGGGTGCAATAAGCAAATAATTTGTTTAATATCAAATACTACTCAACTATTTTTCATTCGTAATTAGTAGTGACGGTATAATACCAAATTATTTCTTAAAGTAAACATGTGTTTTAAAATATTTTTTATACACAAAAAAAACGACCACTTAAAGTGATCGTTTTTATACTTTATGGCTTACTAAATACTTAGAATTTTAGTTGAGCGCCAACCGTCATTAGGTCTGCGTCACTACCTAGCATGTCATACTCAGCTTCAACACTGAAATCAGGATTCACTGAATAACCAAGACCTACACCACCAGCAAGATTGGTATCTTTATCTGACTGTGATACGTTAAGTGGACCAACGTTGTAGTTAGATTCTACTTCAGTTCTGGCAACACCCAATTTACCTTTGGCATATAGGCCTGTGTTTGGGAAAGCATAACGGTAAGTACCGTAAGCGCCGTATGTTTTAGCATCGATGTCGCCGCCTCTGTAGTCAGCGTCGTCTGAACCAACATACTCAGCTTCAATACCGAAGTTAGGATCAAAGTTGTAACCACCATAGATACCATAAGCAGTCGGATCATCGGCGCCATCAACGTCTAGATCGAACTGACCTACTTTTGCACCAACGTATGGTTGACCAGTATAGCCATTGCCATAAGAGACAGCTGCTTGAGCACCCATGCTTAGTAAAGAACCGGCTGCTACTGCAAGTAGTGTTTTTTGTAGAGTTTTCATTGTTAGCTCCTTAGAAAAGTTTTGACAAACAAGTTATCTATTTATATTGGTCTTTTAACCGCATCGCCTTGTTTGCTAACGATGAGTACATAGTAACAAACTATTTCAAACGATCTGTCAGTGTTTGATGGTATGAGAGTTAAGATTTGAAAGTATTTATCAGCGTGTGGGTTACAAAGACTGAGATATGAAACTTTCTGTTACATCTCTTGATTTTGTGCAATACTTCCTACTCGCTATATCATCTATTGCTCTTAGCTCAGAAAATATCAAAGGACACTTCATTATGCTGGCTCCTATACATGACCGCTTAAAAGCTGAACTTGCTCATTTAAAAGAACAGCAGCAGTACCGTCAACTGCCCAATCTTGAACATCAAGGACGTCATGTCATTAGTAATAGTAAAAAGCTCCTCAATATTGCCAGTAACGACTATTTGGGGCTAGGCGGTGACACCGCACTACAGCATGAGTTTTTTGAATACTTACAACAGCTGCCTGCTACTGACTTTCCCAAAATGAGCGCTACTTCGTCACGTCTTTTGACAGGGAATGATGCGCAGCTACAACTATTAGAAGAAGAGCTGGAGCAATGGTATGAAGTGGCAGCAGGTAAAAAAGACAGCGCCAGCAAAAAGGCAGCGTTGGTCATAAACAGTGGTTATCACGCCAATATTGGTATTTTGCCTGCCTTAACAGCACTGCCTGTCAAAACACTCATTCTGGCAGATAAGCTGGTGCACGCCAGTATCATCGATGGTATTCGCTTGAGTCAAAACAAAGCGTGTACCTATCGGCGCTATCGTCACAATGACTATGAGCATTTGGCAATGCTACTGGCACAAGCTGAAGATACCGTAGAGCGTATTATTATCATCACCGAAAGCATTTTTAGTATGGATGGTGACCGCGCAGATTTGCCAGCCTTAGTACGGTTAAAAGCCCAAGATGCTCGCATTGAGCTCTATGTAGATGAAGCGCACGCTGTCGGTGTGCTGGGCAAGCAAGGATGCGGGCTCGCAGAAGAAACGCAAACGCTTGCTGATATTGACTATGTGGTGGGTACATTTGGTAAAGCCTTTGCTTCGATTGGCGCTTATATCTTATGCGATGACACTGTGAAGTCATGGTTGGTCAATCACATGCGCCCGCTTATCTTTAGTACAGCGTTACCACCGATAAATCATGCATGGACCCGTTTTATTTTGACAAAAATGCCAGAACTGCAAGCAAGCAGACAACATCTGGCTCAGATATCTGTCCAGCTTGGCCAAACCATTAGCTCCTCACATCAAGCCTCATCAGCGCCGCAAGACGTGTCTTATCAATCCCCTATTGTGCCTTATATCTTGGGCGATAATGCCAAAACCATCACTAAAGCAGCGCAGTTACAGGCAGCTGGGTTTTATGCTCTACCCATCAGACCGCCTACCGTTCCTGCCAATACCGCGCGCATTCGCTTGGTGATGAATGCCAAAATTACCACAGAAGACTGTGCGCGTTTGATTGAATACTTATAATTACTATGAACCTATCACTGATATGGCTCATGTAACCCCTTATACCATTTCGGATTGAATGAACATGATGGAACCCCCTACTTCTTGGTCTGATTTGAGCGCCCGAAAGCAGACTATCGCTCGTCATTTTGCACAAGCCAATACCTACGATCAGCATGCTTATATTCAACAGCATATTTGCCAAGACCTACTGGCTCGTATCGCGCATCGGTCTCAAGACAGTGTGCTTGAGGTAGGCGCAGGTACAGGACAAATGACTCAGTTATTAGCGACAGCGTTACAAAGTAAACGTTGGATCATTAACGAGCTGTGCGCAAAGCAAACTGCCCATTTGCATTCCATATTGCCCACAGCTCAGCTGCGTATTGGTGATGCTGAAACCATGGATTTGGATGCAAACCATAGCTTAATTATCAGTGCCAATGCCATACAGTGGTTTGATGATCCTCTGCGTTTTATATCGCAATCTTCTATGCGGCTAAAAACAGGCGGCCAGCTATTACTGAGTACCTTTACCGCCAATAATTTTTTGCAGATTAAATCCCTTACTGGTCAAGGACTGCATTATCCAAATATCACAGCGTGGCAAGCCGCATTGCATGACCATGGATTCGATCAGATTCAGCTATCGACGCAGCGCTTTGATATACCGTTTGCCAAGCCCTATGAGGTGCTCAAGCATATGAAAGTGACTGGTGTATCAACCAATCAAACGCAATTACTGAGAGCAGGAGAAGAATCAGAAGCAACGCCTTTTACATGGACGAAAGCACGTTTGCAGCAGTTTGAGCGTGAATACTGGCAGAAGTTTTCGGGGCAAGATGACCACGGGCAGCCTTGCGTCTATCTGACCTATGAGGCATTGATAATCAATGCCTATCAGCCATAAAAAAACGCACCTCGAAAGGTGCGTTCTTTATATTGATACTAGCTGGCTTTAAGAAATATTATTTCTTATCGTCATTTACTTCAGTGAACTCAGCATCAACGACGTCATCGTCAGCTTGGTTGCTTTCTGCTGCATTATCCGCACCTTGTTGGAACTGGCTTGGATCCATACCTTCTGCGCCTGCACCACTATCAGCATAAATCTTTTGGCTGATTGGTAAGAAAGCATTGTCTAATGCTTCAAGCTTGGCTTTGATGTCATCATGATCATCTTCTTTAGCCGCTGTTTCAAGTTCAGTGATCGCAGTATCGACGGTTGATTTTTCTTCGTCAGTCACTTTGTCGCCTGCTTCTTTCAACGCTTTTTGTACCGCATGGATACGACCATCTGCTTCGTTACGCACTTGCGCAAGATTCGCAAATTTTTCATCTTCAGCTGCGTTGGCCTCAGCGTCACGAACCATTTGTTCGACTTCTTCATCTGACAAACCAGAGTCTGCTTTGATCTGGATGCTTTGCGCTTTACCAGTACCTTTGTCTTTCGCTGAGATGTTCATGATGCCATCAGCGTTGATGTCAAAAGTAACTTCGATCTGCGGTAGACCACGTGGTGCTGGTGGAATGTCCGTCAAATCAAAACGACCAAGCTGTTTGTTTTGGTTAGCGATTTTACGCTCACCTTGATACACCTGAATCGTTACCGCTGGCTGGTTGTCTTCTGCTGTTGAGAATACCTGTGATTTCTTAGTCGGAATCATGGTGTTTTTCTCAATGATTGGTGTCATTACACCACCCATTGTTTCAATACCAAGCGTCAATGGCGTCACATCAAGTAGCAATACGTCAGTTTTGTCACCAGACAGTACCGCGCCTTGAATCGCTGCACCAGCTGCCACTGCTTCGTCAGGGTTCACGTCTTTGCGTGGCTCTTGACCGAAGAACTCTTGTACGTTTTGCTGTACAAGCGGCATACGAGTTTGACCACCAACTAAGATGACGTCATCGATATCGCCGATTTTTAGACCAGCATCTTCAAGGGCAATTTTACAAGGACCCATGGTGCGCTGTACCAATGCTTCAGTTAAGCTTTCTAGTTTTGAGCGGCTGATTGTTACCACCAAGTGCTTAGGACCACTGCTGTCAGCAGTAATGTAAGGTAAGTTTACTTCCGTGCTTTGCGCGCTTGATAGCTCAATTTTTGCTTTTTCTGCGGCTTCTTTTAGACGCTGCATTGCCAAAGAGTCACCTTTTAGGTTGACGTCTTGGTCTTTTTTGAACTCATCAACTAGATAATCAATCAATGCTGAGTCAAAATCTTCACCACCAAGGAATGTGTCACCGTTGGTTGCAAGTACTTCAAACTGCTGCTCGCCATCTACGTCAGCGATTTCAATGATTGAGATATCAAAAGTACCACCGCCCAAGTCATAAACAGCAACGGTGCTATCACCTTGCTTTTTATCCATACCGTAAGCAAGTGCTGCGGCAGTTGGCTCGTTGATGATACGTTTTACATCAAGACCCGCGATTTTACCCGCATCTTTAGTAGCTTGACGCTGTGAATCGTTGAAATAAGCAGGTACTGTTACGACCGCTTCAGTTACGGTTTCACCAAGATAATCTTCTGCTGTTTTTTTCATTTTTTTCAAGATTTCAGCAGAAACCTGTGGTGGTGCTAATTTTTTGCCGTTGATTTCAACCCATGCATCACCGTTATCTGCTTTGGCGATTTTGTAAGGCACCATGCCGATGTCTTTTTGCACGACTTTGTCATCAAAACGACGACCGATCAAACGCTTAATCGCAAACAATGTGTTGTTTGGGTTGGTGACCGCTTGACGCTTGGCTGATTGTCCAACCAAAGTTTCATCATTTTTATATGCGACTATCGATGGGGTGGTGCGAGTGCCTTCAGCGTTTTCGATGACTTTAACTTTGTCACCTTCCATCACTGCCACACATGAGTTAGTTGTACCTAAATCAATACCAATTACTTTACCCATAATCAATTACTCCTAATTGTTTTAAATATAAATGGTGTTAAATGCTGACCGCTATCGGTCACTTGTTGCTTTATATCGGTTTGTCTGTTGCTTTTTTCAAGTCAACAATCTAGCAAAATTGGTCTTTCCTGTGATTTTTTGTGATAAACCCTAATATAAGTAGGGTTTATCACAAAATCTTATTGTCCGACACGTACCATTGCTGGGCGCAAGAGACGACCGTTCAAGCTGTAGCCTTTTTGCAATACAGTCCCGACGGTGTCTGCTTCGGCGTCGGCATCAATACCCACCGCTTCATGCAAGTCCGCGTTGAATTTTTCGCCTTGTGGATCCACGGCTTCTACACCGTTTTTGTTGAGGACGGCGACAAGCGCTTTATGCGTTAGTTGAACACCTTCAGCCACTGGATCGTTGGCATCTGCATTTTCCATCGCACGCTCTAAGTTATCGACGATTTCTAATAATTCTTTCGCGAATTTTTGTAGCGCAAATTTTTTGCTTTTATCGGCTTCTTGTTCCATACGCTTTTGCGCATTATAAGCCTCGGCATTGGCGCGAGCAGTGCCTTCTTTGGCCTGCTTTACTTCGCCTTCTAATTCAGCAATGCGAGCTTTGAATGTGTCTAGATCGATCTCACTGTGGACAGTCAGATCTTCATCTGAGTTATTTCTTGGATCAAACTCTTTCATGGTCTCTTCTAAAATACTATCACTGTGCTCAATATTATCATGCGCCACATTTTGCTCTGGGGATTCGTGGTTGGTCTTTTGCTCGCTCATGATGACTCCTTAGAATGTTAATAATGACGATTGGTATTAGGCACAGTCAATTGGCTAATCGCTAGCTCTTCTGCACCTTTATTGTATGCTTAACGGTTGTTACTCATTGTTTTTATGAATGCGCTTTACTAGCTGCTTGATAAAGGTCATGGCTATAAATTTCAAGCCTAAAACGAAGGAATTTTTCTCATTTGCAACAAATACTGTTTAAACAAGGCGCAAAATGGGTGCTGAACCTTATGTTGTCTCATTAAGAACTGTGGGTACAGACGACTAATCCACTTATAAAGGTAGCCTTTATTCCCAATCGTTTACTATTCAGTCCTAAGTTATTACCAAAAAACACGCAGTGTTGAAATGGCTTCCTCTATCATTATGATAAATAGTGTGATTTACACTAAAGTAACCGCTGTGATAAGACAGCAGGTACTGACCATCATTTATGAGAAGTATTATGTTCAAATCAAAAGAATCGTCAGTCAACAGTCTATTGAATAAGGCATTGACCACGCTAAAACTTGCGACGAGCGCTCAAATGGAGAGCGATCTAGAAAACACTCGTATTTATGCAAAGCCCCTGACTATTAAAGAAAAAATATTGAGATACAAACCACTAACCAGTTGCCAGACTCATACATTGCATCATGCTATGAAAGGGTTAGGCTATCTGCCTGCGCCCGTACTTGAAAATTTAACGAGCTATCTAGGAGGGCCTACAGCAGAGCAATATCCGCATGCCAATGCTCATCTTCGTCTGATTCTCGCTGTCAATCGCAAGCTTAAAACCCCACTTGATCTCATGCCGATGCAGGAACTACGTGAAAAATTTGCGACCGATGCTGTCGCTATGCAAGCGCCAAAAGTATGGAAACAAGCCAGCGATACCATGCTAAGCAATATCAAGCGCAACAACATTAAGCCTTTCACTAAAAAAGGGCAAACGCTGGTTCGATGGGAAGATAAGGTTATTGCTGATGCGGACGAAGGCGATATGACGATTCGTTGCTATCAAGCGAGCAAGCGCTCTAGTAGAATTGGTCTAAAAAAACGTCATATTACCAATCCTGATGAAACCGTCATGTTATTTTTGCATGGCGGTGGTTTTTGTATTGGTGATATCGATACCCATCATGAGTTTTGCCATACCGTTTGTGAGCGTACTGGATGGTCAATCGTCAGCGTGGATTATCGCTTAGCACCTGAGAACCCTACTCCAGCGGCGCTCAGAGATTGTATTACTGCCTACGCTTGGCTCGCTGAGAATTGCCATACGTTAAATGCTTTACCATCACGGATTGTCTTAGCAGGTGATAGTGCGGGTGGTGGATTGGCTACCTTAATGGCACAGCAGCTGACCGCGCCATTACAAAACGCTTGGCTAGACTTAGGTATCGACGGTCAAAAGATGTTTGAGTTATTAAAGCGTTTGCCCAAGCCACTGGCACAAATGCCTATATACCCTGTCACCGATATTGAGACTGATTATCCAAGTTGGGAGTTGTATGGTGATGGCTTATTATTGGATCATGCCGATGTGGCAGTATTTGGTGAGGCTTGTTTTAAGAACAGTCCATTGCCTCGTATCCATGTTCTCAACTCTCCTATGCTTGGTGACAACAGCAAAGTATGCCCCACGTATGTCATCGTTGCCGAATTGGATGTGTTGCGCGACGAAGCCATTGCTTATGCCGAGCAAATAAACCGTTATGGTATCCTCGTTAAAACACATACTGTCCTTGGGGCACCGCATGGTTTTATTCATCTCATGAGCATTCATCATGGTTTGGGGCAAGAAACAAACGATATCATCGATGGCTTTGTACACTTCGTACACGATCTTTTGAGTACGAATGTCCAGTTAGCCGCGTAGTAATCAATCAATTTTTTGATTATCTTTATTGCCAACCAAGCTGATGAGCCAAATCTCAGAACGTGAACCCAAGCGAAAAGGAATACCCCAGAAGCCGTAACCAGAGGACACCACGAAATGACCTTTGCCAATGGCTTCATACCCGTAACCCAAACGATTGATGGCACTGACGATAAAGTTGGCAGGAAAGATTTGTCCATTATGAGTATGTCCAGATACTTGCAAATCAATTGGCAACTGACTGTGCGCCTGAATATCGCTTGGTCGATGATCAAGCAATACAATCGGTTGTTCGGTATCTACGTGCGCCAGTAATGCAGTCGTCGCCACGCGCTGATGTTTATGATTGTCAAAACGACCAACTAGCCAAATCGGGGTGCCTTCGTGCTCTATGCTCACGACATCATCATTTAGTAACTTGACCCCTGCATTTTTTAATGCCTCGCTGATTGGCTGCTCATGACCATACAAATCATGATTGCCTAGCGTGGCATAAACTCCATATGGCAAACTATCACAGAGCATTTTTAAATTAACGGCCATCTTATGGTCAACAAACGCGTCTGTGTTGTCGTCCATGATGTCACCAGGCATCAGCAGTATATCGGCGTTATTCTGCATAAGAAGATGTTGTAGCCTATCTATCGCCCCACTACCAAACAGCTTTCCTAAGTGTAAATCACTGGCTACCGCAATCCTCAAGGTTTTGGGCAGCACTTTATCTATAGTGATCGTCACTTTACGTACAACAGGAACGTAAGCACTGTATAACGCATAAGCAAACAATCCTAAAAATATAGCTAAAGCCAACGCTCGTAAGTCTTCATCGATTACAGCAGATACATTTATCCCATCTCCCATAAATGAGGCTATGAGCCAATATCCACCGTATAATATGCTCGTCAGCAAAGCCGTCAATAGCACAAAATGCATGACCAACATCCAGCCGCTTATCCAGCGATAGCTATTGGCAAAAACTCTTTTGACACTTAATAGTAGCAAGCCATTCGTAATAACAAATATAACGATCCACACGATGGTTGGTAAGTTTCCTATCTCCCAAGGCTGTAGCCACCATTGCAAGCTTAAAGCCGTACCAAGGCTAAACAGCTGCAATAGCGCAAAAATGGTGATAAAAAAAACATAGCGCATGGACGATCCTTGAGGGTTGTTTTTAAAGCAACTTTACTAAAATGAACCTTGATAATGTTAGAAGCAAATTTTGGAGCAAACAGAAAAACCTCTACTAAAATACATAGAAATAGTAGAGGCTTACGAAGTCACTATTAGGTTTCACATGAAACAATTTATCATGATGTTAAAAAAACGTTTCACGTGAAATAAAAAATCATACTTTTTGTTCTTCCAATGCTTGACGAAGGGTTGGCTGCTTGAATTCATATCCTGCATCAAGTAACGCTTGTGGCAATACTTTTTGTCCATCAATAAGCAGTGTCGACATCTCCCCAAACATCAGCTTGAGTAACGCCTCTGGCAAAGTGAAAAAGGTAGGACGATGTAAGTGAGAACCCAGCGTTTTGGTAAACGTATGATTGGTCACTGGATTGGGGGCCGTCAGGTTATAGATCGTCACTGGTGTGTTATTGTCAATTTCTAGCGCATTGTCATCATTCGATACACTTTGTTGATTATTGGTCTGGTTGGCAAGATGTTGCTCTATAATAAATATCGCCGCCCCTACCCAATCTTCACGGCTTATCCAGCTCATGACTTGTTTACCATTCGCCAGTTGTCCGCCAACACCCATTTTAAAGGGGGCCAAAAGCTTACCAAGCATACCGCCGTCGGGATGTATAACCACACCTGTACGAACAATAGCGACTGGCACCCCATAGGTAGTCGCTCTCACTGCCAGTTTTTCCCACTCATCACACAGTTTGTGAGCAAAGTCTGTCTCAAACCCACTACTTTCAGTTAAAGGTTTATCTCCTTGAGTACCATACCAGCCAATCGCTGAACCACTGATCAATAATTTGGGTTTGTGCCCAGTGCTGGCAATGTAAGCAAGTAGAGATTCAGTAGGTTTGATTCGACTGGCAAGCAGCGCTTCTTTACGGTCATCGCTCCAGCGTTTATCTGCAATACCTGCGCCCGCCAAATTTAATATGACATCGAAAGTCTTGTCGGACGTTGCAAGCTTATCGTAAGTCATCAGATCAATATTATCAGGATGCGCTTGTCTGCTGTCACGCGTCAGCCAAGTGATCTGTAAATCTTTATTCATGCCCTGATAACGTTGCGTGATCTCTTTACTAAACGCACTTCCTAAAAATCCTGAGCCACCGCTGATTAAAATATTCATCGTCATATCCTTACGTTGTGTTTTTCATTATTCTAAAGAAGATAACTCTTGGTAATTATCGTGTTCTTTTTCGCCCCTCTTGTCAAAATGGCTTTTACATGACTTTGGTAAGGTAATGTTCTTACAAGACTAAAGACAAGGTTTGTATTCAAATAATTCACTAAATTCATTTACGCAAAATGTCTGCGGATAGGACACTCATTTTCATCCTTACTGTTGCGTCTCACCTTCTTCATGTTTTTCCATCGATTGTCTATAACTCTCATAATTGCCACTTGATTGGGTAATACATGCAGCTTGGTCAAATGCGGCGCAGCTCTATCCAAACGCTTTGCCAGTTCTGGTAAGTGGTTGGAAGGCACGGCAGGAAATAGATGATGCTCTACGTGGTACAGCAGATTGAAAGTCAGTAAATTGACCACTGGGTTGCGCTCTGTACGGGCGATCGCTTCATCACAATCATGATGCACGCCCCACACAGCGATAATACCGACACTAGCGTTTGCCAACATCATGATGAATAGGTGATACATCGATACTTGTGCTGACAGGGTGATAGCAGAGACATTGAAAAGCGTTAAGCCCATCAAAGTTAAGGTAACCATAATGACCAAAGCAATCAGACCAAACTCCAACCAAATGATACGCTGATTACGCTGGCTGCTTAGACGTAACCCTTGGCGATAAATATCCAGTCGATAGGTCACCCCACCTAACATCGCTTGCCACCATGAAAGCTTTGCCAGACTGCCTTCCATATCACTATCGCCTAGCGGGTCGCGATGATGTTCCATATGAGTGGCGCGAATGCTATGCAAACTCGTCAAGAGCAATACGCTTAATAGCAATAATAGCGCAGTGGTCACACGCTTACCTGTGCCTAAACTATGATGGTAGCCGTCATGAGCTTGACGGAAGGCGGCCGCAAAAAATAGATAAGAGGCACCGCACGCCATTACATACCATGATTGACTGGCAAACCACCATGACAGCAACAAAAACGGATAAGGTAAAATGGTGTTGTAGACAATTTGGCACCGAGTGAGCTGGCGCAAGTCTTGCCATTCTACTGAGCCAAGCGACTGCTTGATCACTGATTGTCTAGCCTCATGTTTATATACATTATTCGCTTTCATTGTCCCCACCCATTGTTTGTGGTTAATAAAAGAGTTAACAGGTATTTTCATTTATTTCTGTCGAAACAGAAATAAATACCTAAATTTTTTATTTTTAAGCGTGCGTATTCTTGCTAGCGTAAAACCTTTTTAATACTGGCACCCAGTTTTAATATTTTTTTGAGCGCGCTGGTCGGTAGTTTAAGCATCTCAGACGACCACGTCGTCACGGTCTCAACGAATTCTTGCGTTTCACGAATGCGGATTTTTACTTCGCTATTCTCATGTTCAAACTCGGGACTGTCCATCAACTCTTGTAAGAATTGTACAGTAGGATCCAGTTCTCGCTTTTGGCGCTCAATCACGATAATACGTGCTAGCTCCCAAACATCAGTGTTGGTACTAAAATGATCACGACGATCACCCAATATTGAGACTTTTTGCACCAAGCCCCAATGCTGCAACTCTTTAATGCTATTTGAGACATTGGAGCGTGCAACCCCAAGCGTTTCGGTAATCTCTTCCGCATTTAACGGCTTACCAATGATATATAACAAGGCGTGAATCTGCGACATGGTACGGTTGACGCCCCATTGCGAGCCCATCTCACCCCAGTGCAAAATAAATTTTTCAGTAACGGGGTTTAGTTTCATGATGGATACTCATTTTATTATGGATACAGTATTGATCGACTGCTTAAGCTGTTCATAGAACCATCTTGCGCCATTCTTTTATTTCTGTCAAGACTGAAATAAATAAAAAGACTTCCAAATACTCATAGTATTTTTAGCGCAAAATTGATCCAGTCATTGCATCCCGTATTTGGCTTGGGAGCGTATAGCCCAAGGTATCGGCTTGCAAATAGCTAATTTGTTCGCCAAAATAATGATGAGCTTCAGTAAACGTAGTGGCGGGCGGTTGTCCAGATGGATTACAACTGGTAGAAACCACTAATCCAAATGGATTGTGCGGACTGACTAGCTGCTGACAAAGCCCGCGGATAATTGGATGTGCAATGACTCTAACTGCCACTGTCGGATGCTGACCTGTTATCCATGCAGGAATACGGTTAGCCAATGCCTGCGGAATTGGGAGTAACCAAGTATGCGCCTGCTGATATTGTAAGTCGGTATGCTCGCTGTCCGTTTGCCAGCTCTCTAAAATTGGAGCGCGCTGCATCTCATTTAATGACGCTAATAAAGGCGCTAAACGCTCTACGTTGTCAGTGATGACAATCATACCTTTGGCTTGGGGGCGATTTTTGATTGCTAAAATTTGCTGAACTGCTGCTTCATTATAAGGATCACAACCTATCCCCCACACGCTCTCAGTGGGGTATGCAAGCAGTTGCCCAGCCTTTAGACAGTCAGCCGCTTGAATGACAGAAGAGGTCGTTATGGAAGTAATTTGGTTCATGGTGCCAGTCATTTATGAGGTTAAAGAAGTCAATATGAATCATAGCATAGCAGTCACACTGACTCAGTGAGTCACGGTAAAAAATAGCTAACGGATGGCTATGATGTATTGGTTCATTACAAAGAAACGTATCATGCTAACTACGAGAATACCGTCCACCTTGGACGTTGATTGCGCTCAATAGCTCAAGCTCCATCAACTGTCCTATCAGACTTGGTGCGGTCAACTCAGTAGCAGCGATGAGGGCATCTAAGTCTTGTCCATGCCAATCAAGCTGCTCATAAACCACGCTTAAATGCTCAGGAATAGCTATAGTAGTACGCTGAGGTTTCATATTTGCAGACGGCAACTGGCTAGTATCTTTACCAATAGAATAAGAAGAGCCTTGGCTCAAATGGTTTGCCTGACTCTCTGCTAGAGTGTCGTTGATGGACGCTGCAGGCTCGTTAGAATCAGTGGTTGAAGTCTTTGAATAAGCACCATAGGCCAATTGGCTGTTCACATCCTCAATCACTTGTTGCGGATGATAAATCAACGTCGCGCCTTCCCGTATCAAATGATGACAGCCCTCAGCATTATTATTATCAATATGACTTGGAACAGCAAAGACTTGCTTACCTTGTTCAGACGTCAGGCGTGCCGTAATTAGGGAGCCACTTTGGACAGCAGCTTCTGTTACAATGGTCGCCAAACTGAGACCAGCAACCAAGCGATTACGACGAGGGAAGGTATGCTTATGCGGCTGAGTATGCGGTAGCAGCTCACTGATGATACAGCCGCCTTTTTCAATAATTTGAGTAAAAAGTTGGTCGTGATGATTGGGGTAATTCACATCAATACCCGTCCCCATCACCCCAACCGTACGACCTTGATAGTCGGAATCAGCCTGTGCCAATGCTCCTGAATGCGCACGTTTATCCACGCCCAACGCAAGGCCGCTGGTGACAACATAACCAGCTTGCGCAAGATACTGCGCCATATCAAACGTGGTTTTTTGGGCATGAGCAGTGGGTTTTCGACTGCCGACAATGGCAACCTGCGCTTGCTGTAAGCGCATTCTATTACCACGACAAAACAACAAAGGCGGTGGATCGTAGATTTGTAAAAGCTGGGCAGGATAATCAGGTTGGTCAGCAAACAAAAGACCATAACGCCCTTCTGTGAGTGCTTGCTGAATATTATCAATACTTGTGCGAGTTTGTTCAGGCTGCTCATGGCGTTTAAGATGAGTGTGGTGCAGACCCAACTGCCGCCATGCCTCTACTTTGGCCTGCCAAGCAAGCCTAGCATGACCAAAAGAGGTAATAAGCTTATGATAGGCGGAGAGAGAGGCGTTTACCTCAAACCATAGCGCCAATACGGCGCGCTGATCGTCGGTCAATAAAGAGGAGACTGCCGTCATAGTCAGTTATCTCGTACAGGCGGACTTAGCTGGTTTATTTATCAAACCAGCGATAGATCGTTATAAGTAAGGCGGCGGTAATAGCTGATCGCCCACGTTGAGTGGTAGCTCAGAATCTAATACATACGCATAGCTAATATGGTCAAAGGTATTAAAAATCATTACTGTACCACTTGGCTCATTTGGCAAACGAACAGGCATGTCGTTGTCTTTAGTATCACGCACCAATGGGCCTTTTTGATAGACCGTCAGTACATCACCTGGTTTAGCGCCTTGCGCACTACCTAGATTGATGGCGACCACACTACCCTTCGCAGCTGAGCTGATAGAATCCATGACTCGCACAATGAGTCCACCACGGCTTACAGACGCGGGCTCAGGATAAAACACTGGCGGAATAGAGTTATTCAGCTCAACAAATACTCGGTCCCCTTCACGTACTTCTTTGCCATAACTGTCTGTGAGCTGTAGGCTTGTGACACCATTGGTTTCTGTCGCGGTAACCAATCCTGTCGCCACTTGTGTAACCTCTAAGCCAATCACTTCTTGCGTTTTGGGCTCCACATATAGCTCACCTTCGCGGTAAATACCATAGCGCTGACCCACGATCAGGGGCACACCTTTGGCATACACTTTATCACCACTTGCCGTGATTAAATTACGATTTTTAGAAGCTAAGATATAAGGCGTGGTATTGAAATCTTGGGGATTGACGATGATCGCTTTATCTAACCAATGTTGAATAGCAGACAGCGGGATAGGAGGAATACTGTTGGCAGTAGAAGTGACGGTGACTGTGCTGGCAACCGTATTGCCTAATAATTGTTTTTCGACCCCAGCGCACCCTTCGCCAGTATCCACACCGATGAGGGTTTTGCCTTGAATCACACACAAGATGAGAATGTCATCGGGATAAATAAGATTTGGGTTTTTGATTTGTTTGTTGGTGGCCCAAATTTCTTTCCAGCGCCATGGACTATCCAGATAGCGTCCTGAGATGTCCCACAAGGTGTCGCCTTTTTTGACGATATAGCGATTGGGCGCATCTGCTTTGATGGTTGGTGGTGGGTTATTTGCGTAAGCCGTGGTCATTAGCATGGCACTGCTAAAGGTTGTCAATAACAGTGCTTTTGCTATCTTTTTTAAGCTCATCTTCATTATTATATCCACAATATATACCACTGTTTGGCTGGTATGATTCTTAAAAGAGCATCTGGCATAATAATGACCCGCCAACGCTGTTTCTAATATTACAATCATATCTACCATAACACAATCATAAACAATTTATTACAATGGCGTAACCTTAAAACCGTTATTCGTGTGGTGTTTTTTAGAAGATGTCGCTATAAATTCCCAGTATATTAAGCTGAGGTTGGTATGACATGCTGACGTATTTGCTCAGCCACCAGTTCAGCATTATTGTCCAGTACCACAACGTGCTGTGGCAAACTCTCTAGACCTTCTGTATGAGCAGGGCGCGCGATATCTGTCTGACCAATGGCTTCAACAATCGTATCAGCGAACTTCACAGGCAATGCCGTCTCTGCACAAATAATCACTTCGCCGTCTAACTGCAACTCTTTGGCGACTTTGATACCATCAGCGGTATGTGGATCAACCAGTTCACCATACTGCTCATAAAGCACCTTAATGGTGTGTAGGCGGTCGCTGTGAGTCGATTTACCAGCGGCAAATCCATAGCGCGTATTCACTGCTTCCATCACATCTGACAAGTCGAAACCCTTACCTGATTTTACACCGTCGAATAACTCATGAACGCGTGCGCTGTCCTTTTCCAGCAACAGATAGACAAAACGCTCAAAGTTAGAGGCTTTGGAGATATCCATGGATGGGCTTGAGGTGACGTAGGTTTTTTCAGTCGGGCGTGGTTGATACGCACCTTTATTAAAAAAGTCATTTAAGACGTCGTTTTCATTGGTCGCCACGATCAGACGATCGATTGGCAAGCCCATTTCACGAGCGATGTGGCCTGCGCAAATATTACCGAAGTTGCCTGAAGGCACGCTAAAGCTGACTTTTTCATCATTACTGGTGGTGACCGCGAAATACGCTTTGAAGTAATAAACGATCTGCGCCAGTATGCGTCCCCAGTTAATGGAGTTCACGGTTCCCAAACTATAAGCGGCTTTGAACTCGGCGTCTTGTTGCAGGGCTTTGACAATATCTTGACAATCATCAAACATGCCATCGATGGCAATATTGTGAATATTAGCATCGGTTAAGCTATACATCTGCGCGCGTTGGAACTCGCTCATTTTGCCATGAGGTGATAGCATAAAGACTTCGATGTTGTCTTTACCACGTAAGGCATATTCTGCGGCACTACCCGTATCGCCACTGGTCGCACCAATGATGGTAATACGGGCGTCTTTTCTTTTGAGGACGTATTCAAAGGCGTTGCCCAAAAACTGCATGGCCACGTCTTTGAACGCCAGCGTTGGACCATTTGACAACCCTAAAATGTATAAATTGTCTTCAAGCTTGCGGACAGGAACAATGTCGTCAGAGCCAAATACATCAGCGGTATAAGTACGTCCAATAATGTCTTGCAAATCGTTGACAGGAATATCAGTCGCAAAACGCTGCATAATTGCCAAGGCAAGCTTTGGATAACTGAGCGTGCGCCATTCATCAAGTACAGCGCTATCAATCGTTGGATAATGTTCAGGCAACATCAAACCACCGTCTGGAGCCAAGCCCATCAAAAGCACATCACTAAAATCCATCGGCGCTGTCTGACCACGGGTACTGATATATTTCATTAGATTGTCCTGTCTACAATAATGTTATTCAATAGTTAAAATGGCTCATTCAGAAGTTTTTTGCAACAACGCATAATAAAAACCATCACCGCTAGTTCCATCAATCGGTAAGCACTGGCGACCAATCGTTTGCGCGATACCCCAATTACAATCGTCGCTAAATTCAATAGCTGCTACATTAGTATAGTAAGTCATAAAATCCTGCATTTGATCGACGTTTTCTTGCTTTAAGATAGAGCACGTGACATACAACAGATAACCACCAACTTTAAGCTGTGGCCATAGATTATGCAAGATATCGGCTTGTAGCAATGCCGTTTGCTCGATGTCTTCCTCAGTACGCAAGATACTGATATCAGGATGACGACGGATCACACCTGTCGCGGTACAAGGTGAATCTAGCAATATGGCGTCAAATACGAGTTTGCTCTTTTTCTTACCAGCCCCTTGCCATGTGGTTGCATCCGCACAGACAATGTTGAGCTCAATATTTTTTTCAGCTTGCTGCAAGTCATGCTGACTTAAATTCAAGCGTTGTAAATTAGTATGAATGCGCTCGATACGTGGCGCTTCATTATCAATCGCAGTTAGCTTCACTTTCGAAACCATAGAAACTGATTCATCATTTTGTTTCACATGAAACAATGAAGACTCATTTGAGCTAATTAATTCTAACCAATGAGCAAGCTTGCCACCAGGCGCAGCACAAGCATCTAAGATATGTAACTCATCGCTCTTTTCATCATCGTTAGCATCAGAACTTTCTGCGCTAAGCTTAGCCATCAATGCTGTATTAATAATCGGTGCAGCCAGCTGCGCATGTAGGTCTTGCACACTGGCAACACCTTCTGCAAAATGAGGCAGTGCATTTACGGCAGTGCTCTGATGCAGTCTTAGGCCTGTGGTTGATAGCGTCGTCGCTGATGCATTCGGTAGATGAATACCACTCGTCAGCTCAACCAAGTCGGCGTCAATCTCCGCCCCATCCAATGTGTGCTGATAATCTTCTACTGAGCCAATAGCAGTATTCACTCGTAAAAACATCGGTGCCGCTTGGCGTAAGCCTTGAGTCAGCTCATCATACTGCTCGCTCCAGTCTTGCTTGAGCTGATAAGCGAGCCAGTTTGGTAAGCTGTGTTTTTTATCGCATTTCTTACGAAATTTGCTGGGGTTTTTAGCGACTTTACGCAAAATAGCATTGACCAGACCACTTGCATGAGCAAATTCAATCTCTTTGACCGCTTCAACGGTTTCGTGAATGGCAGCATGATCAGCGACTTCTAAATACAGCAATTGCACCAAACCCACTTGGATCGTCGTGCGAACTTCAACCTCATCAATCGGGTTGTCCGCTAAGGTATCGAGCAAACGTGCAAGCGCGTGCCACTGACGTAACGTCGTCAATAATAATGCATGAGCAAAGCCTTTGTCACCGTCGTGCAAGCTGTTTAATAATGGGTCGAGCACACTTGAGAGCGACTGACCATTTTGGATGGCTAATAAGGTGCGAATCACACGCACGCGCACGCTGCCATTCATAATAAGGTTGCTTGATGGCTTAAGTTTGTTGTTTCTAGGCGCATTATTCTTAGACGTGCTGCTGGTGTTTCTCATTAAATTGTATTTCCTTGACGTAGGATGGATAACGTCTTGTGCAAGTAAGGTTAAATGTGGGTGTGCTATTTTGATTCTACTGTGAACTGGTCGCCATCGTTGAGCTGATTGCCATGACAGATTTGTTCCGCCGTCATCGGCTTCCCACCAGCGAACTGCAAGTTCGTAATAGCCAACGTACTAGCGGTATTCTGAGTACTGTCTTTACCGCAAGCCACCAAGATTGCCTTGCGTCCGACACTCACGACAGTACCAGCAGGCTCATCGGTTGGCTGCGACGCATTTACTGGCAAGCTTGCTAGGATTTTGACACGTTGTCCTGCCAAAAAAGTATAGGCACCAGGCCATGGCGTCAATCCGCGAATTTGTCGTTCAATCACAGTAGCAGACTGCGTCCAATCAATCTCGCCTTCGGTTTTGATAAGCTTTTCGGCATAATTGGCTTGCGTGTCATCTTGAGCCGTTGCCTGTGTCTGATAATGGGACAAGTCTTTTAATACCGTGGTAATAGAGATCGCCCCAAGCGCTGCCAACTTATCGTGCAGACTCGATGCGGTGTCTTCTGCCGCAATAGGACAACTGACCTTATAAAGCATGTCGCCTGTATCTAGCCCTTTATCCATTTGCATAATGGTGATGCCAGTCTCGTCATCTCCTGCCAGTAGCGCACGGTGGATAGGCGCTGCCCCGCGCCAGCGTGGCAACAATGAGCCATGAATGTTTAGGCAACCATGAGTAGGCGTGGTCAATACACCAATCGGCAAAATAAGACCGTAAGCTGCCACAATCATGACGTCAGGCTGATAAGTACGCAAAATCTGACGCGCCGTCATGCCCTCCACGCTAGATTTTTTGAAAGTAGCTGGCTGCTCGACCGCTATATCATGGTTTAATGCAACTTGCTTGACTGCCGACGCGGACAGTTTTTGACCACGTCCTGCTTTACGATCAGGCTGGGTGTAGACAGCGACGATGTCTATATTTAGTGCCTCTTGCTGACTGATAAGCGCCTCAAGACTGAGCGCAGCAAATTCAGGCGTGCCAGCGAATATCACTCTCAATCGCTGATTGGATTGAATAGGGTTGGTAGTAAGAGAAGCAGACAAATCAGAGACTGAATCAGTTGTAGTCGAAGCACTTGTAATCATAATCAGGCAGTATATGTGGGTGGTCCCCCATTATAGGGGAGTTTGCAATGTTGTGCCATGATTGTAATAGCAGCAATCGAGCGTGACTAATGATACCGTTTGTCTTTATAATAAAAAATCTGAATGGATTCGGCAGATCCTCTATCACGCTGAGCTTGTTACTTATTCATAGTCCCTTCTTGTGTCGACATAGGACCACGCTTTCATGCAACAGTTTCAGTCCTTACAACGCTTAATTATATTTTACGGGCTGACGGTGCTAGTGATGCTGGCACTGTATTACTTCACACTTTTTTATGATGTAAAGCAGCACAATGAAGAACAAAGTGTCGATATTTTTCATACTTTGCAACACGAAATCACAAGTCATACCATTCCAGTAAATACTGAGATTAAAACACTTTTAGAGCAGCCAGCGTTTGAGGATATCAGTTATCAGCTGATTTTTATGATGCCATCTGGGCAGACGTATATTCATCGGCAAGTCCGTTCTAATGAACCTGCATTTGCCACTGTTACCTTTCCCATTACCCTCTCTCCCTTTGACGATAACAGTCATAGCGCCTATACACTGAGCAATCGCGCTCTAACAGGCACTATCAAACTCAAAAGCGGTCACCAAATCTATATCATATTGCGCCATAAGCCGATTGCTATTGATTGGATATCTTACCGTTATTGGCTACCATTGATGACAGCGATTATGTTTTTCCTTATCGCCATCATCTATATGCTCAGTCGTCGCAATAACTGGGAGCAATTACTGAGCTATACCGACAGTTTAAGTAGCCATGCAAAAGAAGCCTATAGCCCGCCGCCGTTTTTGCACAAAAACTCTACGCCTGAGTTTTTATATCTAGGTCATGCATTAAGCCGCGTCAGTTATCAGCTGCACAATGACTATCGCCGTATCAAAACCCTCAATCATCGTCTTGAGCGTTTGGTTGAACAAGCGCCTTTACCGATGCTCATGATCATGCGTCATGGTCAAATCAGTTTTTTTAACCAACGTTTTGAGCAAATTTTTATGGAGTCCTCACAAGAAGATAAGCGTTATGAGTTGACAGATTTTGTGGCGGGCAAGGACGCCTCCACTCAGCAATTATTACAGACGTTAGCAAGCTTGCGATTGACTCGTACCTTGATTGTTTATGGCTTACAGAATAAACAAACTTACCAGCTTCACATCACCCCTTGGTTTGGTGAACATGAGCAGATTCATGGTTTTACGGTACTTCTGAGTAATATCCATGAATTTGCCAACCAAACCGAACAATTACAGCTACAAAACCAGCAGTTGCAACAAAAGCTTGATGAATTAAATAAGTTGCGCTCTTTGACAGGGTATCAGCTACGTATACCACTAGAAGCGATGATTGATCTGCTTGAGCCAATTGACCCCTCTACCCTGACCCCAGAAAGGCATGGAATCTTAAAATCACTGATCACTGCCAGTCAAAGCATGTTGAACATGCTCAATAACACCTTCGGTATAGAAGAGGTGGAAGTAAGAAAAACGCGGCTTACTATCGAGCCGATAGATATCTACAAACTTGGGCAAGAGATCAATAATCTAGTCATCAGCAATGCACGGCAGCAAGGCATAGAATTAATTTATTTCTTTATGCCGGACTGTCCACGTTGTATTGACACTGATGACATTCGGTTACGCCAGATACTGTTGAACTTATTGAAAAATGCCATAAAATTTACCACCTCAGGTCATGTCTCCCTCATTATCGATCGCGTGACCAAAGCACAGATTATGGACATTGGTAAAGATCATTTATTGCCTTCCAATGAGAATAAACTGGCAGAACCATCTTCTCACTGGGTTCGTTTTAGTATCGAAGACACGGGCATCGGCATATCGGCAGACAAACAGAAAAAGTTGATGACAAGCCTTTTCCAGAATGACCAACAAGCCCATGAGCACATAGAGCAAAATACGGTTAAGACAGGCATTGGTTTAAACAATGCCAATAGCTTTGCTCAGTTACTGGGTGGTTTTATTGAATTAAAAAGTACGGTAGGTAAAGGCAGCATCTTTAACCTATATCTGCCGTGTCGTAGGCCAAACTATCAACCCATTTATCATCACAATCAGCAGCTGACGAACATTCACCTCATTGCCATCGTCAATCAACCACTGGTCGCTACAAAAATACAGCGCTTATGCACATATTTGTCCGTGTCGACTACTATTTATACCTCTATAGATTTGGTTGATATTCAGTCACTCACAGATGAATTAGCGCAGATGCGCCCGACACTGGTACCGATATTGCTATTGGATTATGAATACTATGAGACGATTACCACGCCTATCGTAATACATACCACAAGCGGTCATAATATAGAGCATCGAAGGCCAGAAACTGTCCATATAGAGCATGACATAGTAGAGCCTATAGAAACGGTAGACAAAGCATCAATTAATCGTAACAGACAAGAAGCTTTGAACACCTTACTGACCCATCCATCACTACCAAAAATATTGTTTAGCATAAAACCTGAGCGCCGTATTCCTTCTGTGCTGTTAGGAAAATACGATGGATTCTTGAACAAGCCACTAGACATGACTTTATTACTGTCTGAGATGCTGCGTTTAACCGCAACAGCAAGGCAAAAACTGGTTCAACCCATAATGCATGGAGAAAACAGCAGTCCGTTAACACCCGTGGCAAACGAATCGATCAGCGTCTTCCCCAATGAAACGCCTCTTCCGCTGATTTTGGTGGTAGAAGACAGTCCAACCAACCAAAAAATCACCTGCAAAATGCTAAGTAAGCTGGGTTATCGTAGTATCGTTGCAGAAGATGGTCAGCAAGCGCTCGACTGTCTAAAGAGTCAACGCCATGAAATTTTACTGATTTTGATGGACTGTCGAATGCCAGTCATGGATGGATTACAAGCCACTCAAGCAATCCGTGCGCAAGGCGATGCTATTCCTATCGTTGCGCTAACAGCAAACAACACCCAGGAGGATCGCGAGGCTTGTATACAGGCGGGTATGGACGAGTTTTTGACCAAGCCTATTAATAAGAAAGCGCTAGGGACGGTTTTACAGGCTTTTATAACAGCGTCATAATCACTCTGAATACCCTTTCAACTAGCGACTCACAAAAATTCATTCACCCTCAATGGAGATTTATTGACGCTATACCATAGAGCTTATTTCATAAAGCCGTTATCTGCTAAGAAGGCTTCTGTAATTTGGCTTTGTGTGCTTGGTGCATTCATACCACCAGTTTGTGACTTATTCAACAAACGCTCTAAGTAACGTGCGACGATATCCACCTCAATATTAACCTTATTACCAACCAGCCAGTGTTTGGCGATATTGGTTACTTTGGCCGTGTGCGGGATGATATTTAAAGAAACGATATTGTCGCGTACAAGATTGGTCGTTAAGCTGATACCATCAACGGTGATAGACCCTTTGGTCGCGGTGTAATGCGCCAACTCTTGCGGTATCTCAATTTCGATATAGATAGAACGTGCATCTTGTTGTAGCTTACTAACGATGCCGACGCCGTCTACATGACCTGCAACGATATGACCACCGAAGCGAGTGGTGGGTAGCATTGCTTTTTCTAAATTGACAGTATGACCTGCTTTTAACGTTTCTAACGCAGTACGCGCAATAGTTTCACGTGAAACGTCAACAGAGTAATGATTACTCCCAAAATCGACGACAGTGAGACAAATACCATTTGAGGCGATAGAATCTCCCAGTTTCACATCGCTAAAATCTAATTCGTCTGACTCTATTGTCAAACGTATGTCGCCACCCGTGGGTTGCATAGATTTTACTTTTCCAACACTCTCTATAATTCCGGTAAACATATAAACCTCATCTTGTGGTGATATCGTCGCGATAGACACTATATATTGATTATATTGTGACTTTTTCCTATCGCTGATAATAAATAGTGTACTTCTATCTTTAGGGAAACATAGCGTTTTTCAAGCGTATTAGGGGATAAGTTGTGGATAAGTAAAAACAAATCAGCCTTTAAACCACTATAAACCTATCTTATCTAAAAGTTATCCACAAATTGGTCATATTCTCAAACTACCAAAAGGCAAAGTAGAAATAAAATTAAGTAATTGATTTTATTAATTTTTTTATAATTATTCTATGGAAAACAGTTTGTAAAAGTTTCATGTGAAACAAAGTTATGCACAGTTTCATGTGAAACCTATCATCTCTGCTATGACTTATCCACATTTAGCTCACAATGTATATAGATTGTGGATAAGTATCTTAAAAGCGATAAGTTCAAATCCATATCTCAACCTATAAGGGTAATAAGGTCAACTTAAGATCGTGCCCTATCTTTTCATGACTCTCTATCTCAAACCGTAATTGCTGCGCCAAGCTCAATGGATTGAACTCGACCATGGCTCTTGCTGTATTGCCCAAGACACAAGGTGCTTGATAAACGATTAACTCATCAACCAGTTGCTGACTTAAAAAACTGCCCGCAATACCGGCACCCGCTTCTACCAAGACATCATAACAGTGATGCTCGCTCACCAAGTTTTTTAGTAAAGCAGTCAGATCATCTGTACGCCAATAAAGCGTCTCCGCACGACGGCATAGCTGATACTCAGAATGTGGATCATGGCTTAAACGTTGGCGTCTATCCAGCACAACGACTCTCGGCGTTGGTACTTGTTCTGATGAAACGCCCAACTGCGTAGAGCGTACATTGAGCTGAGGATCATCAGCAATGATTGTTTCACTGCCAGTGATGATAGCGCCGCTGCGTGCACGTAATGTTTGCACATCTTCGCGAGCAGCTGCTGAGGTAATCCATTTTGATTCACCTGAAGCCATTGCCGTACGACCATCCAAACTGGTCGCCATTTTTAGGCGCACATAAGGCATCTGAGTGCGCATGGCTTTTAAAAACCCACGATTGAGCGCTTCTGCTGGTGCTGTCAGGACGCCCACCTTGACCTCGATTCCTGCCTGCTGCAATATGGCTACACCGCGACCTGCGACCTGTGGATTAGGGTCGAGACCTGCAATCACGACTCGTTTTATGCCTGCTTTGATAAGGGCAATTGCGCAAGGTGGAGTGCGTCCTGTATGACTACAAGGTTCCAATGTTACGTATGCAGTTGCTCCGATGGTTTGGGCACCCGCATCTTTGATTGCAAATACTTCTGCATGCGGCTCACCCGCTTTGGGATGAAACCCTTGACCAACGATTGTTTCTGCCTGAACAATGACACAGCCAACGGCTGGATTGGGTCTGGTGGTATACAAGCCGTGCTTAGCTTGCTCAATGGCAAGCATCATAAAGTAACGGTCTTGAGCATCTAGCGCGTGGTTTTGAGTTGGCATAAAGTTGGCTTAAAAGATTGGGTGAGTATTATTGAGAGAATAGTGCTTTAACAAAATCATGGGCTCAAGCGTGTCTACAACAGAAAGGTATTGTTCATCAAAAAATAGCTCAATCATAAGACGATATAGTCAATCCAATATAAAATAAATACACTGCTATCAATATCGCATGTTCTTGCTTGCTGTGCCTTCGCAGACAGAGGCGACGAACACATATTGTTGGCGAGCCATTATCATTGTTGGACCTTTTTTATTTAGAATTAACTACACTCACCCATTTTTTAGTCTTTTTCATTTGGGCGAATATTGGCAATTTCTTGATGAAAAGCGTCAATATCTTGAAAATCACGATACACGCTGGCAAAGCGTACATAGGCTACATCATCCAATGCTTTGAGCTCACTCATGATGATCTCGCCCAAGACTTTACTGCTAATCTCACGCTCACCCATCTGCCTGACGCGCTTCTCAACACGGCTAATCATTGCCTCTTGCTCATCAATGGTAATCGGACGTTTTTGTAAAGGCAATAAAATAGAGCGTCGCAATTTTTCGTTGTCGTAAGGCTCAATTTTGCTACTTGACTTGATGATTCTTGGCATCACTACCTCGACCATCTCAAAAGTGGTAAAGCGCTCTTGGCAACTGTTGCAAGAGCGGCGGCGGCGAACTTGCGCACCTTCCGCAGCAAGGCGCGAGTCGATAACCTTCGTGTCTGACGCATTACAATACGGACAGTGCATTCCATCTTCCTTATTCTATTAAAAGCAAATGCCGCCACTTATTGGGCAATCATTACTTATCAGCTTACCCAAGCGGCATGTTCGTGAATTATTTACCAATGCAGAAGCTACCAAATATCTTACCCAGTAAATCATCCGCGCTAAATTCACCCGTAATCTCACCCAGACTTTGCTGTGCTTGACGTAAGCTTTCAGCAACCAGTTCTCCTGCCATAAACACTGTGAGCTGCTCATGTGCTTCTGTCAGGTAATCTGCCGTCCTGCGTAATGCATCTATATGGCGCGTGCGAGCAATCAAGCTGTTCTCTGGTGGATGAAACCCTACTTTGGTACATAGCGCCTCAATTAACGTATCAATACCAGTTCCTGTTTCACATGAAACATTGACTTGCTCATATCCTTGATTTTCTATTTCTTTCTTTGAAGCAATAGCGGTTTTTTCAGCATGGCTGTCACTGAGTAAGTCGCTTTTATTGGCAATAATCAATAAGCGTTTTGCCTCTGGTAGCGCTCCAAACAACTGCTCGGCAAGCTGTAGTGGTGTACTCTCTTCTTCCAGATCACGGGTCACATCATAGACCATTAGCAGCATATCAGCTTGAGTAATCGCTGTACGCGCACGCTCAATACCAATGCGCTCAACCGTATCCTCTGTTTCGCGCAGACCGGCAGTATCGGTTAAATGCAATGTCAAGCCATTGAGTACGACCGTCTCTTGTAGCGTGTCACGAGTGGTACCAGCCACATCGGTCACAATCGCTCTCTCTTGCCCTGCCAGTCGATTCAGCAGGCTTGATTTACCTGCATTTGGTCTACCTGCCAACACCACATGGATACCATCACGCAACAACTGACCTTGTTTGGCAGTCGCTAATACTTGTTGAATCTTCGCCTGTGTTTGCTCAAGCTTATCTTGTATAACACCATCAGACAAAAAATCTACATCTTCTTCATCTGGAAAATCAATCGCCGCTTCCACATGCAAACGCAGATGAATCAGCTGCTCTAATAGTTGATTGATCTTTTGAGAGAACTCACCACTTAGAGAGCGAATGGCACTACTGGCGGCAGCTGCACTGGTTGCATCGATCGCATCAGCGATAGCTTCTGCCTGTACCAAATCCAATTTATCATTATCAAAAGCGCGATAAGAAAACTCACCCGCACTCGCTTGTTTTGCACCCAGCTCAAATACACGTGCGAGCAACTGGTTCTGTAGGATCATGCCCCCATGACCCTGTAGCTCAATCACATCCTCGCCAGTGAATGAATGCGGGCCTTTAAAATACAACACCAGCCCTTCATCAATGACGGTGCCATCAGCCTGATAAAAGCGGCAAAAACTGGCCATACGTGGCGTGAAAGCAGATTTACCTGTGAGGGTACAAGCAATCTCATAGGCACGGGCGCCTGATAAACGGATAACACCGACCCCACCACGACCAAGCGGCGTTGCAATGGCAGCAATCGTGGTCGCTCCAGATGAATCAGATTTTTCAGACGAATGGGGTACGGTTAACGCCCTCTCTAAGGAATCCACAATCACTCTCAGTAGCTAAAAACCCCATTATAGACGGCTGGACGCAGACTGACAAAGCAAACTTTGAAAGGTCGTCTAATCGTTGATGTTTTCGCGTGCATGTTGATAAGCTGTGGATAAAAATTTATCACCTATAAAAAAACCACCGCGCTAGCGGTGGTTCTTGTTTTCATATTTTTGCGAGCTTGTCAGTTAATCGAGCATCTTAACCGTACGACGTTTTTGCTCTTCTTCAACTTTTTTATTGACGATGTATTGCTGAGTCATACTGAATAAGTTGTTCACTGTCCAGTACAGTACCAAACCAGCAGGGAAGAATAGCATGAAAGCTGTGAAGATAATCGGTAAGAACTTCATCACTTTTGCTTGCATTGGATCCGCGGGCTGTGGATTCAGCTGTTGCTGTACAAACATCGACGCACCCATCAGTAACGGTAGGATAAACCATGGATCCATCGCTGACAAATCTTGAATCCATAGAATCCAAGGGGCGTGACGTAACTCAACACTTTCAACCAGTACCCAATATAACGCTAAGAAAATCGGCATTTGCATCAAGATTGGCAAACAACCTGCCATCGGATTGACTTTCTCTTCTTTGTAGATAGCCATCATTTCTTGAGACATCTTCATGCGATCGTCGCCATGCTCTTCTTTTAGCGTCTTCAGTCTCGGTGCGATAGCGCGCATTTTTGCCATTGAGTAGTAGCTCTTATTAGAGAACCACATCAAAGCAATTTTAACCAAAATGGTCAGTATGATGATTGACCACCCCCAGTTACCCACAACTTTATGAACACCTTCCAAGATAGCAAACAAGACTTTTGATATTGGCCAAAGTAGACCGTAATCAACCGTTTTATTAAGACCAACAGCGACGTCCTTGAGCTCAGACTGTACTTTTGGACCAGCATACAACGTAGCATTCAACGTGATTTGCTTGTTTGGTGCTACATTTACTGGCTGACTATTAAAGCCAATAAAGTAATCATTTCCTGTTTCACGACTGAAGAACTTACCTGTGAAGTTTTCAGGTGTCCATGCAGAAACGAAATAATGCTGCACGATCCCAACCCAACCTTTATCACTGGTCGTGTTCAATTCACCATCGCTAAACTTACCAAATTTTAATTTGTTGTAAGGATCGTCAGGCGTACCCCAAGCACCGCCCAAATAGGTCGCCATGCTTAGCGCACCTTTATCAGACATACCAGGATCTTTACTATCATCACGCTTTAGCTGCGCAAACATTTGACCTTGCCACGCGTTTGTAGAAGCGTTTTGGATCTTATAGCTGATATCGATCGGGTATTTGTTGGCAGTGAAAGTAAAAGTTTTAGTGACTGTCACGCCGTCTTTTTTGTAAGTCAGTGGTACAGACAGGGTTTGCTGCCCTTCTTCCATTACATAATTATTTGCCGTATGGCTATAAACAGCGCGGCCATCTGCTGTATCGATACCGTTTGGACCAATAAGACCAGACTGAGCCACATACACACGATTACTATTATTTTCTAGCAATACGAAAGGCTTTTCGCTATTGAGCGTTGCGTCATATTGTTTGAGAGCAGCATAAACAATATCACCGCCTTCTGGACTGATTTTTATATCATAGCGATCGGTGGTTACCGTGATCAAACCTGTATCTTGAGCAGAAGCAGCTGTTACAACGTCGTTACCGACAGGTTGCGTCTGTGCCGGAATATCACCTGCTGCCCCAGTAGTAGAAGGAATGTCAGCACCTACTGAAGCAGTCGTTTCTGGCACCGCATCTACAGCTGGCGCATCGGCATAATCATCTCGCCATGCCAAAATCAGCAGATAAGCGGTGATTAACATCGCAATGATGATCATCACCCGAAATATCTTTTGCATAAACCTTTCCTAGATTAAAAAATTAGGGAATGAAAAATTAGGGCATGTGTCATGACCACCCGCCCGCTTGTCTTGGTATGTGACAACAGCATTGGCAGTCATTTACATAAAATGTGCATCATTTTACTAAAAATCTGCTTTAAATGATACCAAGAGTGTGGATAACTTGTGGGTAACTTATTAATCACAATACTAAAATAAGCCATGCCTTGCTATGACTGCGCCTTCATTAAGCGATTGAGACGACAAACATAACTGTTGTGGTCTCTATAGACGCCTAATCCATGATGACTTATATGTGGAAAAATAGTATGAGGGAGGTAGTGATACTCATAGGAAGCTAAAGGTAGAGGAACAAAATCAATACCGTGCCCACCTAATGGGTGACACCTACTAATACGTTTTAATAGCAACCAACTGCCAGCCCAAACTCCATGCCATACCAATGCCTGTTTGCCATAATTTGAGCACGTTGGATAGTAGCGACAGCGCGCAGGTAATATAGGACTTATTATTTTTTGATAAAAAACAATGAAATTAAAAAATAATCTAAAAACAATATTTTTAATTTTATTTAATAAAATTTTCATTTTATTTGTTTTCTATTTTTTTAAAAATATTATTTATTTGATTTTTTAATTCTTTTTTATCTATATCTTTTATTGATTTTTTTACGATAAAAACAATATCTTTGTTTTCTATATTAAATGCTTTAGTACGAAACTGTTCACGTATTTGACGTTTGATAAGATTACGAGCAACAGCGGTAGGTACTTTACGCTTGGTGATGGCCATGCCCACTCGTGGTTTTTCTTCGGTATTAGCGCGTACAAAGGCCATCAGATGGCTCTGATGAAGCTTGCGCTCTGGCGCATCAAACACCTCACGGAAAGCTGCTGGGGTGAGCAAACGCTGCTCTTTAGTGAAACGAGCGGTAGGTGTAGCTGAAACAGTATTGGACATAACACAACCTAGTGTAAGAGCGAGTGGCAAGTTTACGAATAATAGCAAAAGATAGAGACAAAAAAAGCGCCTGTGTGGGCGCTTTTAATATATGGCTACGTATCAGTGTTCAGTGTGGTAATTGACTATCACTATCGATAGATGACAAGAACACGATAAGCGTTACAGGCCATACGTATCGTAATTTACTGATTATACAGTAAGACGATGACGTCCTTTAGCGCGGCGACGAGCTAAGACCTGACGGCCTTTTTTAGTTGCCATACGAGCACGGAAACCGTGAGTACGTTTACGCTTGATCACGCTTGGTTGGAATGTACGTTTCATAACTCACCTATCAAAATAATGGACTAAATTCGTAATAACGGAGGATTATATCATTCCATAAGGTATTGGTCAATAAAGTAATTTCACTTAGATATTCATCTGACTTTTTGTGTTGGATGAGATTTATCGTTTGATGATTACTGATTACTGATTACTGATTACTGATTACTGATTAAGTATCCAATTATTTACTCATAGACAACGCTTGTTATTTTATTCAATTTTAGAAGTTATCCACAGTTTACCTCGAACTCTATAATAATAATTTAATTAATATATATAAGTATTGTTGTTATTGGGAGCCATTTTTTCTGTGGTTAACTCTTATTTTTCTTTATTTATCAAAATACTAGGCTATGGGTAAGCCTGTGGATAAGCTGTGGGTTAAATATGGATAACTTAGTATCTGTACTTATCCCCAAAACTATCCACAAGCTTATCCACAAAAAACAAGGTGTTATCCACAGGCTGATTATGGTAGATTAGCGTCCTATTGGATAAACGATTTTATATAGTTTATCAAGTGA